>CAZHMP010000010.1:0-7775 GCA_964533595.1 uncultured Acidimicrobiales bacterium
TACCGAACCAGGCGAAACGGCGTTGGCTCGACCGGCTGGGAGCACGCGTCAGAAACACTGGCCCATCCCAATTCACGAGTACCGACCCGGACGGCACCACTTGGTGGATCACGGCGGCACCAGCGAGAGATGGCTGTTGTTTGATACTTCTTCGGCGCGCGTCGTCGGCGCTAGCGACGGTGAGCACCGTGAGATTGTGGATTGCTGCCCTTGGAGCAGCCATGCTCACCGGCCTTGGTCTTCTGTATTTTGCGCTGACGAGGAGAATGCGCTCGGTCACGCAGGCGCTCCTGGACGCCTCTGAAGATTTGCGACTTCGCGGCGCGATTCGCCCGGCGGTGCGACGACGCTTGGATCGCGTGCCAAGTCGGCCACTCGAATTCAAGCGGCTGGCTCACTCGATCGACTCAATCGAAAACGACGCTCGTCGAAGTTTCGACCAACTCGATTCCCTACTACACGCCGCCGCAACACTGGGAGGCTCGCTCGACCAACAGGTGGTGCTCGAGAACATTCTCGAACAACTTGAACAGGTTCTGGGTGCACCGCAGTCGACAATCCTCAGCTGGGACAGTCATCTCGGACATTTCGAGGTGCTGGCCACTCGGGGGCACACCGACTCCTACATTTCAGCCATAACCACGCGGGAATTCGATCCAACTCTGCCATCCGTCATTGCTCTTCGTGAACAGGTCCCGATTCAAGTCTCCGACACCCAGAGCGAGGTCGTCGCGATGGGGTTGGCGAAACGTGGCCGAGCACATGGTTACAGAAGCATCATGGCCGTACCGCTCCCGGCAACGAGTGAACGGCAAACCGTTCTCGTTCTGCACAAACCGGATCCATACACCTACTCACACGACGAGATAATCCTGTCGGAGAGTTTCGCCGGTCTCGCTGCTGCAGCGTTGGGCAACGCCGAGCTCTACGCCCAGATCGACCAAGACCTACAACAAAAGAGCAGGGAGCTCAGCGCCATCGTGGAGAGTGTCGAGCAGGGCATTCTCGTCCAGTCCGCGGGTGGCGATGTGATCTATGCCAATAGCACCATGCTTGCATTCCTGCCGGAGCACACGAGTTTCGAAGACGGCATGAGTTCCTCCCAATTCCTCGACGCGATGTTCGCCGGCGCTGTCGACCCGGTGTCCGCCCGCAACGCAGTGGAGGACCTGAGGCAGAACACGAATCATTGGGCCGAAATAGATCTCTTTCGACACGACGGCACGGTATCGACGCTGCGGGTCAGAACCTTCGCGGTCACCGATTCCGTTGGACGCCCACTCGGCGAAGGTCAAGTGTGGACCGATGTCACGGACGATCGTGCTCTCGACAGGATGAAATCCGGGCTTCTGGCCACGGTGTCTCACGAATTTCGCACTCCTTTGGCGCTGATAAAGGGGTACGCGACGACGCTGCTCGCCGACGACGTCGACTGGATCGAGACCGACCGAACCGAGTTTCTGCGGCTCGTGGCGGCCGAGGCCGACCGTCTCGCTGAACTCGTTCAGCGACTACTTGACATGAGACGAATTGACGCTGGGATGGTTGAACTGCAGCGACTTCCGGTCGAGACCGATGAGATTGTCGATGCCGCAATTCAAGGCGTGCACGGCAGTCGGGGCCGAGTGATTGTTGAACCGATTTCACCAGTGGTGGTATCGGTTGATCGCCCACGAATCGTGACCGCGCTCCGCAACCTGGTCTCGAACGCTTGCACGTATTCACCGGGTGATGCCACTGTCGTCGTATCGGTGACATCCAGCCCAGAGTCCGTGCGTTTCAGCGTGGCCGACCGGGGCATCGGAGTGCCGGACCAACTGAAGGGACGGGTGTTCGACACTTTTGTGAGAGCCGACGCCTCGAGAACCACGGAGCGCAGAGGAATCGGGCTTGGATTGGCCATCACCCGGGGATTCGTCGAGGCTCACGGCGGCCATGTGTGGGTCGAGGACCAACCCGAGGGGCCGGGGAGCGTGTTTCGAATGTCAATACCACTCAACCCGGACGGCGAAACGGCCATTGGCGAATCCGACGATTTGAGTGCGATAGGGGCGAATCGGTGACGACAAAGGTTCTTTTGGTTGACGACGATGCTCCGATGAGAGCGTTCGTGAGACGAAATCTGGAGGCTCGCGACTACGAGGTGAGCGAAGCTACAAACGGCATCGAAGCTCTGGCGCAAGCGCGCCACGACGAACCCGATGTGATGATTCTCGACATCATGATGCCGCATCTCGACGGTTACGAGGTGTGTCGAAGACTTCGCAAGTTCTCCGATCTTCCCGTACTCGTTCTCACGGCGATGGGCGATGAGAGCCAGATCGTCGAGGCCCTTGATTGCGGGGCCGATGATTGCCTCACCAAGCCATTCGGCGTCGAGGAGTTGTTGGCTCGTCTGCGGTCCGTCCTGCGTCGAGCCATGCACGAGCCTGCGACCGCGCCGAGAGAACAGATTCGTTATCGCGATCTGGTTGTCGACCTTGACGCTCAACGAGCTTGGAGCGGCGAGCGCGCGCTCGAGCTGACCAGGACCGAGTTCGGAGTGCTACGGCATTATGCCCGGCACCTCGGGAAGACCGTGCCGCACCGTCATGTGCTGGCGGCGGTTTGGGGCGACGGCTTCGAAAACGAGTCGCATTACATTCGCATTTATGTGAGCCGCCTCAGGGCGAAAATCGAGTCTCCAAGCGACGAGCCCTATTTCTTCACAGAACACGGATTGGGGTATCGGCTCGGCTCGTGAGGAGGTCCGGCCCTCGGATCGGGCTCTGTTTACGAATTGTTGACGCCTGTTGGACGGATCTTTAGACACTTGAAACACGAGTTGTGCTTATGGTCCGGGAACGATCACGAAGACGGCACCCGTCGTATTCGACATAGTCAATTGAAGGGACACAAGAGATGCTCAAACGCACACGGATTTTCGTTGCGTTGATGCTGGCGCTCAGTTTGGTAGCCGCGGCCTGCGGTGACAGTGGCGACGGCTCAATCGACAACGCTGTGGACAGCAGTCCGGCGACCACCGCCGCTCCGGCAACTACTGCCGCGAGTTCCGGCGACGCTTTCGCCGGCACCATCAAGATCGGGGCTGCACTCAGCGCCACCGGGAAGTTCTCGGTCGAAGGCAAGGACTCTCGACAGGGATACGACACGTGGGCCACGTGGGTCAACGACGTGAACGGCGGGGTGCATATCAACGGTGAGGCCTACAAGGTCGAGGTCGTCTACTACGACGACGAGTCCGATGCCGACACCGCAGCGAACCTGATACAGAAGCTCATCGACGATGACGGCGTGCAATTCCTGCTCGGCCCATACTCGAGCGGCCTCACCTCGGGAACCAGTGCGATCGCCGAAGCCAACAACGTAATCATGGTGGAGGGCAATGGAACCTCCGACACCATGTTCGACCGGGGCTTCAAGAACTTGTTCCTGGTGGCGACCGTCGCCAGCGACTACACGAAGTCGGGCATTGAGGCATTTGCCGCCCAGGGTGCCACCACGGCCGTCATGGCCTATGAGGACACGTCGTTCCCGACTGCTGTCGCCGCCGGAGCCAAGAAGCACCTTGCCGACAACGGAATCGAACTTCTGGCCGAGGAGACCTACCCCAAGGACATCCAGGACGTCTCGGCAATCATGACCAAGTTCCGTGACCTCAAGCCAGACGTCTTCGTTGGCGGCGGCCACTACAACGATGCTGTGCTGTTCGTGAACTCGGCCAACGAACTCGACTTCAATCCGAGCGGCATGCTCATCACTGTCGGCCCGTCCAACCCGAAGCTCGTCAACGAGCTCGGCGCAGACGTCGACGGCGTGATCGGCCCGACCCAGTGGGAAGCATCGATGTCGTACACCGGCCCGTACTTCGGATCGGCAGCGGATTACGCCGCCTACTACGAGAGCCTGTGGGGTGAGCCGCCCGTCTATCAGTCGGCGAGCGCAACAGCTTCCGGATTGTCGCTCCAGCTCGCAATAGAGGCCGCTGGTTCCACCGAAACCGACGCAGTGCGCACCGCGCTCCACAACCTTGATGCAGTCACTTTCTACGGACCCTTGGGCTTCGACGAGAATGGGATCAACAGGGCCAAGCCGATGGGCACCGTGCAGGTCCAGGGTGGCGACATCAACATCGTTGCGCCCACGGCTGCTGCTGTGGCCGATTTCAACTACCCACTCGGATGATCTGAATCTGCTCCTCAATCGGATCGCGCCATTGATCGGCACCGGGGGTCGTATCAACCCCCGGTGCCGGCGCACCACACCCCAAGGAACATCTTGACTCAACTGCTCCAAGCCATCGTCAACGGGATCGCCCTGGGAGGCATGTACACCATCTTGGTGCTCAGCTTCTCGATCATCTGGGGCGTGATGGGCGTCATCAACCTCGCCCATGGCGAGTTCGTGATGTTGGGCGCCTACATCGCATGGATTGCCAACGACCAATTCGGACTCGACCCGTTCCTCTCCACACCAATTGTCTTTGTTTTGATGATGCTGTTCGGGTACATGCTGGAGCGACTCCTGATCAACAGAGTCATCGAGCGCACTCATCTCGTGTCACTCCTGGTCATGTTCGGAGTTTCGATCATTCTTCAGAACGGGATGAAGTTGATCTTCTCCGCGGACTTTCGAAGAAGTGAGACCAGCCTCAACGGAAGTTGGAAGGTCACCGAGGGGCTCACCATCCCGGTCACGAAGTTTTACATTCTCCTCTTTGCCGTCGGCTTGGTTGGCAGCCTCAGCTTGTTCCTCCAGAAGACCCGACTGGGAAAGAGCATTCGAGCGGCCGCCCAGAATCGTGAGGCGGCGCGAATTGTCGGGATCCGGATCAACCGGGTCTATGCGCTCACATTCGCCCTGTGCATCGGGATCACCGGGGTTGCCGGGGCGTTGATCAGTCCGGTGTTGTCGGTGCAGCCGTTCCAGGGGCCGCCGCTCACCCTAAAAGCCTTCGCCGTCACTGCATTGTCAGGACTCGGTTCGGTCAGGGGAGCTCTCGGGGGCGCAATGCTTCTGGGGATCACCGAAGCCACGCTCGCCATCTATGTCGATCGGATCGGCACAAATCTGGCAGTCGTTGCGTCGTTCGTGATTCTTGTAGCGGCCTTGGTGCTCAGACCTCAGGGCCTGTTCCGCGGTCTACGTCCAGTCGATGCGACGGCGGTCTGATCATGAACAAGCTTCTCGAATCCAATCGTCTGAGAATCGTCGGCCAGGTTGGCGCCGTGTTGGTGCTCGCCTACATGGTGGTATTGCCGCTGCGAGACAGCACCAAGAACTCAACGCTCTTCACGCTCACGTTGATGCTCACGAGCATCGGAGTTGCCATCAACTGGAACCTCACTGGCGGATTCACCGGATACATCGACTTCGGTCATGCGGTCTGGTTTGGTATCGGCGCCTACACCACCGCGATCATGATGTCGCTGCAGAGCAATGGTCTCGGTATCGGCTGGCCCGCCTGGTCGTCGATCATTCTCGGAGCATTCGTGGCGGGTTGCCTGGCTGCCCTGATCGGTCGAGCCACAATGCGGCTCAAGGGTCCATATTTCTCGATCGCCATGCTCGGCACCTTCGTGGCAATGAGAGAGATCGTGCGAGTGTCACGGGGACTCACGGGTGGCGGACAGGGTCTCACGCTTCCCCCCTACCTCAACCGTCAGCGCTTCTACTACATCGAGCTGGGATTGGTCCTTGCGCTGATCTTGTTCAGTTGGTGGCTGCGGCGCACCCGTTTCGGTTCTGCTCTCGTCGCGATTCGCGAGGACGAAGTAGGTGCAGAGATGCGCGGGATAAACACCACGCTCTCCAAAGTCACCGTGTTCACCTTCGCAGGGTTCTCCACCGGGCTGTTCGGCGGCCTCTGGGCCTACCAGAACACATTCGTCGATCCTGACATCGCGTTTGTGGAGGTGCGGACCATCGATGCGGTCATGGGGACCATGCTCGGTGGCATGGGTTCGGTGATCGGACCCGTGATCGGCCCGGCACTCCTGTATTGGATGCGGGAGATCCTGTGGGCCAACTTCATCGACTACCACCTCATCGCCGAGGGCGTCGTCTTGATAATCCTGGTTCTCTACATACCGCGAGGGCTGGTGGGCATCTTCGATGATCGGTCCACATCAATTCTCACCATCTGGAATCGCTTCACCGGGACCAAGTCGGTCGATGCATATGGTGACATGGCCGGCCAGTCGGCCCTCGACGACCCCCCGTCCGAATCACAGACCGAGAATTCGCATCACGAGCAGGAAGCTCCGTCATGAGTGCTCTTCTTCAAGCCACAGGGGTGGTCAAGACATTTGGCGGCCTTCGCGCCGTCGACAACGTGGACCTGCATGTCGACGCCGGCGAGATGGTCGGTCTCATAGGCCCCAATGGCAGTGGCAAGACAACAATGTTCGACTGCATTTCCCGCGTGCAAAAGATCGATGAGGGAGCGGTGATGTTCGATGGCATCGACATCACCCATAAACGCCCCCACACCGTCGCTCATTTGGGGCTGGCACGTACGTTCCAAGTGATTCGGATCTATCGCGAACTCACCGTGCTCGAGAACATGGAACTCAGCGTTCAATGGCGAGATATTGGCCTTCGCAGCATGTTCAGCAAGCCAGGATCAGACACAATCGACAAGGCGGACCACCTGATCGACTTTCTTCTGTTGAGCCGTCTGCGCAATGAACGCGCCGGCACGCTCTCGGGTGGACAGCGCAGATTGCTCGAAATCGGAATGTCGCTGATGAGCGACCCCAAACTCGTGTTGCTCGACGAAGCCACGTCGGGGGTCAATCCAAGTCTCGTCGAGGAGATCAAGGACCGCCTGCAGGCAGTCAACAACGAGAAGGGAGTGGCGTTCCTGATGGTCGAGCACGATGTCAGATTCGTGAAGGACCTCTGCCACCGGGTCGTCGTTCTCGATTATGGATCGAAGCTGGCCGAAGGCACCCCCGAGGAGATCATGGCCAACGATGCCGTGATCGAGGCCTACTTCGGAGCCGATATCGACGACCCGACGGAGATGGGCTGATGTGGACGTCAACCAACGCCGACGACCGGCCTCTACTCGAGGTCCAGAACATCTACGCCGGCTACTACACCGGGCAGGACATTCTCAAAGGCGTGACGCTCGAGGTCCACAGTGGCGAGATCGTGTGCGTAATCGGACCAAACGGTGCCGGAAAATCCACCGTGTTCAAGGCGATCTACGGCATCATCCCGGTTCGATCGGGCCGAGTCCTTTGCGACGGCCGCGAGATCACCAATATCCCACCGGAACAGGCACTCAAGACCGCCGGAATCACCATCGTCCCTCAGCTTCGCAGTGTGTTTTCCCAGATGACCGTCCACGAGAATCTTGAACTCGGGATGTATCTGTCCAGAGACAAAGCGAAGATTCAGGAACGGATCGAATACGTCTACGATCTCTTCCCCCGACTCGCCGAGCGGAGCAAGCAAGAGGCCGGCACGATGTCGGGCGGTGAGCAGCGAATGCTCGAGATTGGTCGATCCCTGATGTGGGAGCCGAGACTCGTGCTGATGGATGAGCCTTCGGCCGGCCTCGCTCCGATCATCACCAAGCAGATCTTCGGCGCCATCCAGCGGCTCAACCGCGAGATCGGTCTCACCGTCTTGATGATTGAGCAAAACGCACGCCAGGGACTGGCCGCCAGCCACCGTGGTTATGTGATCGAGGTGGGCCGACACACCTACGAAGGCGCATCAAAGGACCTGCTGGAAAACGACAATGTGAGGCGAGCGTTCCTGGG
>CAZHMP010000010.1:7875-11827 GCA_964533595.1 uncultured Acidimicrobiales bacterium
GGCAAGCCTGGGCGAGAGTTCATGATCATCGTCGAGGGAACAGCCAGCGTGCGCCGGGACGGCCGGGTGATAGCCACCCTCGGAGCAGGCGACTTCTTCGGTGAACTGGCGGTGATAGCCGGCGTTCCACGCACAGCAACGGTCACAGCCGACACCGACATGACCGTCCAGGCGCTCAATCGACGTGAATTCTCGTCGCTGCTCGATGGCAGCCCGAAGCTGGCCAAGAAGATCCTGGTGGGAGCAGTGAAACGTCTACACCAGCTCGAAGAGGGCATCGTCCGCTAGTCAGAGTTGTTCCCCACGACAGTCTCGACCGAGGAGATGCCTTGCCAATCGAGATTGCAGTAGTTGGAAGTGCCAACCTCGACTTGGTTGTCGATGTCGCGCAAGTTCCCTTGATCGGCGAGACAGTGCTCGGCGGCGATCTCCGCAAGGTGCCGGGCGGCAAGGGCGCCAACCAGGCCGTCGCCGCGGCCCGGCTGGGTCGAAACGTTGCCATGATCGGCCGACTGGGCGATGACGACGCAGGCGCTACGTTGCGTTCCGCCATGGAGGCCGACGGAATCGATACGACGCTCACGTTCACCACGGATGGCGTACCCAATGGAGTGGCGCTGATCGCAGTTCAAGCCGACGGTGACAACTCCATAGTCGTGAGCCCGGGAGCCAACGCCCACGTCACCGTCGACGACATCCATCTCGCTGAGGCAGCGCTGGCCGAGGCGGCCGTCACCCTCCTACAACTCGAGATACCTTCCGGTTCGGTGATCGAGGCGGCTCGACTTGCCGGTGGAATCGTTGTTCTCAATCCGGCCCCCGCACCACTCGAGGGAGTGTCACCCGATTTGTTGTCACTCGTCGATGTGCTTGTTCCCAACCAGACGGAGCTCGCCACGCTTGCCCACTTCGATGGCCCCGTCGATGCCTCGTCCGCAGTGGATCTTGCCCTGGCAATGCCGTGCCAAGCCGTGGTGGTCACTCTTGGAGCCGACGGGGCACTCGTCATAGATGGTCACACCGTCGAACACGTGGCCGCTCCGGTCGTCGAGCCGATCGACACGACCGCAGCGGGCGATTCATTTTGCGGAGCACTGGCAGACTCGCTCGTTCGCGGATCCGATCTTGTGGAGGCGGCAAGATGGGCAGTCCGGGTTGGGGCGGCCACCACCTTGCGCGCGGGCGCTCAGACTTCGCTGCCAACCGCCGTAGAAGTCGAGCAACGACTCCGCTGACCAAACCGACCGCCGACCAAACCGACGGCCAACACCCGACCTACCATCAGTGCATGACAAAGCCTCCGATGCTCATCGACTGTGATCCAGGTGTCGACGATTCAATCGCGATCCTCACAGCAGCTCACTCTGCTGACCTGATCGGCATCACCACGGTCAATGGCAACGTGGGGATTGAGCACACCACTCACAATGCCCTGGCGGTGGTCGAGGCGACCGGGCTCGACATTCCGGTGCATCGGGGAGCCGAGCGTCCGCTCATCGCCGACACCATGGACGCCAGCCATGTTCACGGGCCCACTGGTCTCGGTTCGGTCGTCATTCCAGAGGTTCATCGCAGCGCGGCGTCCCGCGATGCTGTCGGCTACATCCTCGACATGGCTCGAACTGTCGAAGGGCTCCATCTGGTGGCCATGGGGCCCCTCACCAATGTGGCTCTGGCCTTGCAACTCGACCCGACGCTGCCGCAGCGACTGTCGTGCATCACATTGATGGGCGGAGCAGCGGTGGGAGGCAACGTCACGCCCACCGCTGAATTCAATATCTGGGCCGATCCCGAAGCGGCCGCGATTGTTTTTCGTCAAGCGCCCGGGCTCACCATGGTCGGGCTCGACGTGACCCACCAAGTGTTGCTTGGACCCCAGGAGCGCGACCGCCTGAGAGCAGCCTCGTTCCCAGCCGCGGTGCTCGCGGCCGACTTGCTCGACTTCGCGGTTGCGGGATCAGGTGAGCGGCACGGATGGGCTGGTGCGGCAATCCACGACGCAAGTGCGGTTGTGGCTGCGATCAAGCCCGCGTTGTTCCGCGGCACCCGTAGACGCGTTGAAATCGAGCTATCTGGACAACACACACGAGGGATGACGGTTGTCGACCAACGTCAACTGTCGCCGACAACTGGATCGAATGACTCGCCGGCCACGCTGGTACTCACCGAGGTCGACGCTCCCGCGGTGATCGAAACCATTGTCGAATCTGTCCTTGGTCTGAGGCCCTGATCCTGTGTTGTGGGGTCGGAGCGTCACCTGGGTGTTCATCGTCGTCTGGCTCGGCGTCGGCACCGCATGGTTGATACTCGACTGGCTTGGCAACCCGAACCGAGGCGCATTTCGACCGTCCAAGGGCCGCACGCCTCGGCCGTTCCTCAACGGGCGCAACGCATGGCGGCGTCGCCGGGCGGAGCGTGACGCTGCCGTACGCGCAACACTGCGTGATCGATACGGTCGCTCGAGTCTGAGAGTTCTGTGGTCAAAGGACCGAGAACAACGCACCCTCGACGCCGACACCGAATGGGTCACCGACCCACTACGTGTCGCCGACGCCGAAGCTCCCGATGAAGGACACCTCTATTACGAGTCACTTCTGCTGGAAGCTCGGTTCGAGCCTCCAGATGACCTGATTCTCCACAAGGAGCGTGGAGTGGCACCCGTTCCACGAGGCTGGACCGTCGGGGCCGATCCCTTCGTTCCCACTCGGGCCGGGCGATCTCCTTCGAAGGCAACGATCCGCGCCAGGATTTGGAAGAACACCGCGGCCGGGCATCTCTGGGAGTGTGAGAACGGGCGGCGAATGCACGGAGGCAAACCTCCCAAGAGGGTGAGTCCGGAGTCTGGCAAGACCGAGACGGCTCGAGTTGACCTCGCCCTCGGTCTGCCCTATTGGCCCGGGGAGTCAACGGAAGATTTCGATGCCCAGAGCGAGAGCCTGCAACAGTGAAGTGATTCTGTCAGATTGGGCGGTGGACAACCGCCTGCCACCGGTCGCCGAGGGCCACAACATCGCTGAGCATGGAAGTTGCCTCCACCAGCCACTCCACGACATCACCGGGGGACGCTTCGCTCGGCAGTTCCGCCACTATTCCGTGCTTTGCGTGGTCTTGGCGACGCGTCCAAGTTTTGGGCAGTGGATGGCCACCTTCCTCCAGCCGGGCCAACGCGTTGGGTCCCGTGCCATGCTCGATCCCCACCTGGGCGGGTGACGAGCGGCGATTCGATTCCGAACTCGGAATCCATGTCGCCATCGGCAACTGAGGCCCTCGTCCGGAGAACCAAGCGCCAAGTCCTGAGCGTCGCGGTACCTGGTCCAAGACGTCGACCGGCAGTCTCGGTTCGATGTTGATCCATCCGCCGGCGCCATCGTGCTGTAGGTCCGTCATGGCGGCAACAACCGCTGATGTATCCGAGCGACGGAATCGAATGATCTTTTGACCGTGAGACACGCGTGAACGGTAGCCCGACATGACGCCATAGCTACCGGTGATCGCGTTACGGTGGGTCGACGCGGGCGATGCCGAGACGCAACATGACCATGATTCGACCCACCACTCACATCGCCTCAATCATCCTCGTCTGCGCGGTAGCAGCTGTGGTCTTGGCCCATCCGGCGGCGGGTCAGATCGACCCGGGCGAGATATCGCAGCTCGAGGGAAGACGAGACGAGATTGTCACGGAGCTGGGTGCGCTCGACAGCCAAATCATTCAAGCCGGGGCCGATGTCGATGATCTTGTTGCCTTGATCGACCGTCGCGAGATTGAGATAGAGATAACTGCGGATCGCATAGCAATCACGGCCGACTCACGACGCGAACCAGCCAACACCAGGTCCGAGATTGCGTTGGCCGGATACACCGCCGGCGACCCGCGAGGCAATGCTCTTCTCACCGAGATCCAAACGCTCGAAGGCGACGACTCGGGCTCGAGACGCAGGGAGTTCTACAGCGC
>CAZHMP010000010.1:11927-57080 GCA_964533595.1 uncultured Acidimicrobiales bacterium
CGGCCGGCACTCGCGGTGAAGATCGACAATGTCAGAGCAGCCAGGCCCCAGTCGGGAATCAACCAGGCAGACATCGTATTCGTGGAAGAGGTCGAGGGCGGACTCACACGGATTGCTGCGGTGTTCCACTCCACCGGAGCAGAAGTCGTGGGCCCGGTTCGGTCCATGCGAACCGGCGATTTCGATCTTCTCGGACAGCTCAATTCCCCGCTTTTCGGGAACTCCGGTGGCAATCGCGTGGCCCGAGCCCTCCTGGTCGACTCCACGCTCCAAGACGTTGGAGCATGGTCCAAGCCAGAGGGCTACTACCGCAACAACAGTCGCAAGGCCCCGCACAACCTCTTCTCCAACACGTTCAATCTGTGGACGATCGGCACCGACCTCGACACCGCATCCCCGTCTCCGATTTTTCATTTTCGTGGCGCTCAGGAACCCATCAACGCAAACGCCCGAGCGGTCAATGGCGTAATGGTCAACTACCCACGATCGAGAGTCGAGTACTCGTGGGATGGCACCGGCTGGCAACGTTCACAGGACGGCTCGCCCACGGTCGACACGTCGGGCCAGCGCACTGCACCCACCACGGTGATAATCCAATTCGTCGAATACGGAATATCGGCCGCCGATGCCGAATCTCCCGAGGCGGTGTCACTGGGAACCGGCGTGGCGTGGGTCCTATCCGACGGTCAAGTGATCGACGCGGTCTGGCGAAGGCCTGAGCTCACCGACCAGACCGAGTACGTCGACTCCGACGGTCGCCCCATCGCAATTCTCCCCGGTCGCACCTGGATCGAACTGCCCCGGCCGGATTCAGCGACACTTCGTTGAAGCAACCCTCAGAGTCCTCCCGGGCGCACTAGCTTCCCTGACGTGCCACACCCATTTGTCCGCTGCCCGCCCGACCCGAAAATGGTGGATGGATTTCGGCAACTGCGATCCGAACTCGGCGTGCCCGAAACGTTCGCTGATCCTGTGCTCGCTGAGGCGGACGAGTCCGCCGGTAGGGGCCCGCAACTGCCTCCGGGGGCAGGCGACAGAATTCTGGATGCCCGCCACATCCCATTCGTTGCCATCGACCCCGAAGGGTCGATGGACCTCGATCAGGCCTATTCAGCAGAGAGAACTCGCGCTGGATTCCGAGTTTTCTATGCCATCGCCGACGTGGCCGCACTTGTCCCCCCGGGCGGCCGCGTCGACATCGAGGCCAGACAACGAGGCCTCACGCTCTACAGCCCCGATCTACGGACCTCCCTCCACCCGCCACGCATCAACGAAGACGCCGGGAGTCTGTTGAAGGACCAGGACCGCCGAGCACTGCTCTGGTCCATCGACATCGACGCCGATGGTGAGATCTCCAATGCCCATGTTGAACGGGCCACTGTGAGGAATCGCGCCCAGCTCTCCTACCGCGAGGCTCAAGTACTTGTCGACAAGGCGGACGCGGATGAACCACTCGCCCTGCTTCGCGACATTGGCCTACTGAGATTGCAGCGCGAAAAGGAACGAGGCGCGGTGAGCCTGAATCTTCCCTCCCAGGAGGTCTACGAAACCGACGATGGCAGCTACAAGCTCGAATACGACGAAGCGCTGCCGATCGAGGATTGGAATGCCCAGATCTCGTTGCTCACCGGAATCGCGGCCAGCCGAATCATGATCGAGTCGGGCGAGGGTCTGCTCAGAACGCTTCCCCCACCTGAGCATCGCACCATCGCACGGCTGCGGCGCACCGCTCGCGCCCTGGGTATCGATTGGCCAGGCGAGATGAGCTATGCCGATCGCATCAGGGGGCTGAAGCCTGATTCGCCGGCCAACGCCGCGATGCTGAGCCAATCCGCCAGGGGCCTACGAGGAGCCGGCTACGTGGCATTTCACCAACACGAGACGCCCGAGCAAAACCAGCACTCAGCCATCGCTTCCACCTACAGCCATGTCACGGCGCCGCTGAGACGGCTCTGTGACCGCTTCTCCAACGAGGTTCTCGTTGCGGCCTGCGCGCAGCGTAAGGCTCCGTCATGGGCGTCGGAAGCGCTCGATGAGCTGCCGAGTTTGATGGGTGAAGCCAAGCAACGTGATCGATCGCTCGAGCGTGCCGTTGTCGACTTTGTGGAGGCCGTCACGCTGGAGTCGCGCGTGGGTGAAACGTTCCGCGCTGTCGTCACCGACATCGACAATCGACGCGATCGAGGACGCGTGCAGCTTCGCGATCCTGCAGTGGTCGCGAAGATGCCTTCAGCTGGCCTCACCCTTGGGGCCGAAGTGGAGCTCCGATTGGATCACGTCGATTGTCTGGCGCGACGCGTCGAATTCTCTCTGGTTGGTTGAGAGTCTCGATACGTTGGCGGGCTTGATCAGTGAGTGACGACCGGGTCGAGTTCGCCGGCGTGGGCGACCCAGCGCTCCACTTCGGCAAGTGACGGCGGGCGTCTCACCAGAGGCTTTCTCTTGGCCGAGTTGACCGCGTTCATCTTGGCATGAAGGTTGGACGAGTTTCGCTTGGCAAGGGCTTTCACCGTGTCGACTCCGGAGGCTTCAAGCAAATCGCTGTATTCCGAACCGACCCCCCGCACCCTCATCAAATCGGAACGGTTGACCCACTCGAGAATCTGCTTTTCGGTGCAGCCGGTGGAGGCTGCCAGGTCTTTGCGACCCTTTCTTGACGCGCCGGCTTTGAGCAGCGCCCCGGTGGTCTTGATTCCGCCCGCCAGAAGCTTCTTGCGGTACCTCACACCTATGCCTTCGATCGCCTCGATTGATGCCATTTGCTGATCCTGTCTGGTGGGTTACAACCCAGACGGTAGAACACGGAGACGGACCAAGCGTGATTCAGGCAATACTTTCCAACGCGAGGTCGTGAGCACATTCGCCGGCACTCGTCACTGTGAGTCTCTCAGCGCCGCTATCCGTCATCAGCAATGTGTGTTCAAATTGTGCGGTGCGGCACCCGTCGACAGTGACTGCTGTCCATCCATCGTCCCACACTTCGGCATCCGGCGAACCAAGAGTGAGCATGGGCTCGATGGTGAACGTGGTGCCGATCTCAAGGGGTTCGCGAAAGCGTCGGTCGAAGTAGTGCGCAACTTGCAGATTGCTGTGGAATTCGGTGCCGATTCCGTGTCCGATGAATTCGCGCACCACGCCAAGTCGATGCTTGTTGGCATGGGATTCGATGGCGCGTCCGATGCTGCTGACCGGGCCGCCGGGTTGACAGGCACGTATCCCGAGATCGAGTGACTTCCGAGTTTCGATGACGAGCCGCAACGACGCAGGGTCGACGTCGCCGACGAGAAAGGTGGCTGAGGTGTCGCCGTGGACACCACCTACGTAGACCGTGACGTCGATGTTCACAATGTCGCCATCGGCCAGCGGCCTGCTGTCTGGAATTCCGTGACAAATCACTTCATTCACGGAAGTACAAACGCTCTTGGGATATCCCCGGTAGTTGAGCGGACTCGGGTAGGCGCCCTTGGCGATCGTGGACTCGTGGACAACACGATCGATCTCATCGGAGGTGACACCCACCGCCACTCTCGCACCGGCCTCGAGCAGCACTTCTGCGGCAACCTGGCCCGCTTTGCGCATCGCATCGATCTCGGACGGAGTGCGAATGAGCGATGACATCGACGGCCCGGGATCACCCGTGAGCGCATATGGCGGGCGTGCGATTTCGGGCGGTACACGACGACGAGGACTCTGCAATGCCGGAGTGACCGGCGGCTGCGACGGGCTCACATCGGGGGCTGCCCGTTGTCGTTTCTTGCGTTTGGCCATTGGCTGGTTCCTCCGTGGAGTTTCCAATCCTAGAGGTCTGGGCCCCGTCGCTATTGTGAAATGGCCGATGAATCCGAGCGTGTGGCGACAGGAACCTCGAGAAGACCGCTGATCAAGTCGGGCCACTCGGTCGGTCGACCGAACAGGAATCCCTGGCCGCACAGTTCGGCAACACCGGAGTCGTCACGAATCCGAACAAGGTGGTCGGCCTGGGCATCGGTCTCGACTCCCTCGGCCACCACCGTCAGCCCAATTGCCGCGGCCATGTGGAAGACGGCGTTCACGATCGCATCGGCCCGAACGTCCTCACCAAGAATGGAGACAAAACTGCGGTCGATCTTCACGCCGTCTACGTCGAAGTTCTGAAGAGTGGACAAGGACGAATACCCCGTTCCGAAGTCATCGAGCATTACCTTCACGCCGAGGTCCCTCAGCTCTTGAAGCTCATGCGTGGTGCTGCGAGTGGGAGCCAACAACACTGTCTCGGTAATCTCGGCAACCACATACTTGGGGTCAACCTCGCGAGCGTCCAGCCGCGACCTGAACCAGTCGGCCAAACCCGGTTCAGCGAGCGTTCGAGCCGAGATATTGACCGCGACCGGCCGCGGTGCGATCTGTCGCGAAAGCAGGTCGAGAGTGGTGTCGATGACAAGTCGGTCGATCTCGGCGATCAGTTCGGACTCTTCTGCGAGAGGTACGAACTCGTCGGGCCCAACCAAGCCACGACGCGGATGGCGCCACCTGACGAGGGCTTCGAAAGAGACGACTCGCCGTTCCGGCAACGTCACAACCGGCTGCAGGAACACCCCGAGTTGATCGTTGCGGATTGCGACCCGCAACTCCTGCAGGGTTACCTGACGTGCTCGTTGATTCTGACGCATCCGCGAGTCGAACGTCTCGACTCTCGCTCTGCCCAGTTCCTTGGCGCGGCTCGCTGCCAGATCCGCGTTGGCCACCACCTTCTCTGCGGTCTCGGCGGAGGATCCCGCGGCTATTCCGATGGACACGGTAAGAGAGTGACTACGACCGGAGACCCTCATGGGCTGCGTCACGCGCTCTTGAATTCGATGAGCAAGCTCGCCGGCGCCGATGTCGGTGATTCCGCTGCAAACCACAACAAACTCGTCCGCTGCGAGTCTGCCAACTGTGTCCACCTCTCTGACCGCGGCCCTAATTCTGTCGGCCACGACTGTGAGAACTTCATCGCCCGACCGGTGCCCGAGGGCGTCGTTGGTCATCTTGAAATGATCAATGTCGACGAACAGCACCGTCACCGGGACGGTGTCGGCATACTCCAGCTGACGATCTATTCGTTCCAGAACCGTCAATCGATTTGGCAGCCCGGTCAAGAAGTCATTCTCAGAGCGACGCCTCTCACGATCGAGCGACATTTTCATCGCTTCGACAGCCCGAGAATCCTGCAGAGCGATCGACGCATGCATCGACAAAGCAATCATGGACTCCTGCTCGATTGACGAAAACTCGGGGCACGGGAGTCGCTTCGACGCGGTGAGGCAGCCGACCACCCGGCCTCCCACTCGCAACGGTGCCGCCATCACATGCAGCCCGCTGTCGGGATTATTCAGCCCGACAATTGCCGTGGTTTCATCCTCGATCGAAAGGCGATTCTCGGACATCGCTCGAGCCGCGGTGCCGCCGGGGTCGGCCCCGCCGGTGACGCGGCCCTGCCCATTCGATTTTGGCGACTGCGAGTGCGTTCCAACCAGATGAATATCGATGTCGTCTGCATCTATGAGATACGACGCTCCCATGACTACGGAGTCGAGTAGTTGCTCGATCGGGGGGCGACGAGAGATGAGGTCGTCGATCTGCGAGAGACGATCCAACAGACCCTGGCTTCGTTCGAAGTCTCGGTTGAGACGTTCTACGCGCTGCCCGACGGTCACGAGTTCCCCGCGAAGCTGTGCGGACTCACGCATGGACCTCTCGGCATGCATCGCAGCGCCCAGTTGACGTGCCACCGCGGCAGCAAACTCGGCTTGGTCGGATGTGAACTCCGCCTCGGAACGCATGAAAACCATATGAGTCGAAAGTGACGGTATGGCTATCTCGAGAACGGCCGTCTCGCCGTCTAACGATCTCTGCGGGTGGGGCGACCGAGAGACCGGGGAGCCATCCCCGACAGGGCCGATGTCGGCCCGCCTGAGCGAAACCCTCTCGGCGTTGATGGCGTCTGCGAGGAGATCGGCGGCCGTTTCGAGGCTGCTCGCTGCTTCGGAGTTCGCGAGCGCGTCGAGGAAAGCATTCAATTCAACCAGAGATCTGGGTGCACCATTGGACCGGTGCGAGCGGGAATCGGCCACTCGTCACTGTCGGCCAAAGAGCTCCGAAGATGAGATGTCTGGTCTAGACCCTGATCGGCGCGGGTTCGTCGATGAACTGAGGTTCGAGCTCGGTGGGATGCGGGTTGGGATTGTCGAGGTCGATTGCCGGCAATGAAAAGTCCTTGTCGACCATCCCACCCATGAGGACACCCATGAGGGTCGGACTGCGTGGCAGGAGTTGATCCACAGTGTCGAATTGGATCAAATAGGGCTTCGTCTCGGCAGAACCCAAATAGTCGATGGCCGGCAGATCGCAGATTGGTTCAACAGGCAAATCGACCGATCGCAGAAGGTTGGCCACGGACTCGTCGATGGCTGCCACCACTCGATTGGCTCGAGTGGCCAACACCGATCGGAAAAGTCCACCGTAGAGCGCAACTCCAACCATTGATCCGGCGCGGGTTGCGCTCCACTTTCGCCTAACCCCCAACGTGGCCACGTCCAGCACCTTGGAGAGATCGTCGCCTGCACAGTGACGATCCAGAAATTCCTGGATCGTGGTTCCCCATCGCGGTTCGCGTTCTATGTCAGTCAACGTCTTCAGGCCGGCCTCGGAGTTCTCGATGACTCGTATGACTCCGACAGGTTCGGCCCGGCGATGGTCGACCACGGTTATGAAGAATGATGACGATTCGTATGGGCCGTATTCTCGGTCCATCTCTTCGTCGTCGTTTCCGAAACTCCTCAAGAAGACCGATCGCTCGACAAATCGTGGCAGTGGTGCGAAGTCGCTGGACGAACTGATGAAGTAGAGGCCGAAAGCCTTGTCGGCATCGTTTCGGTCAACCCTCGATATCAACTGTTGGGTGAGACTTTGCCTGGCGGTCTGGTCGGCCTTGACGGTTGAGACAGTCATTCAGAATTCTTTGAACTCGATGGTGTCGGACCCGAGGAACTCGCTGGTGAACTTCACAGCCTTCTGGGGGTCGAACGGCTTGCATGTGTAGATGTCGACACTAAAGAACAGTGTCGGTGATTCCCAGGCGTAGAAGTGCGCCCCGGAATTCTCCCAGTGGATCCATCCGGCCCATCCGTATCGGGAGCTGAGGTTGGTGACCGGCTCTTGCAGTTTGTTCATCTCGAGCACCTCCGACATTTTCGAGAGGTAATTCTTGATGTCATCATCAGATATAGGGTTGGCCGGGTAACCCTCTATCACTAGGCGCTGTCGATGGATCTCTGGCGCGAGGTCCTTCATGCTCACTCCCTTGCCTGTCGGACCGATCACTGTACACAGGTCATTTGGCCTAGGCAATACGGCCTTGTGGAAATGTGTATAACTTTCGCGCGGAGAGTGTCTATTTGATGTGGTTGAGTGATTCTCGGTCATTTCGCTCAATCCATGACGGTCAAAGCCGATAGGACTCGGTGACGAAGCTCAGGTCCAACTATCGATGGTGGTTACCCCTGCTCGCCACCGGTCTGTACGTTATGCCCGAGACCCAGCGGGAAACGGTGTTCACGGTCGCGGCGGCAATCAGCTTGCTGGTGGCAGGCGCGGCATTGCACCGCAGACCCGACAGGTGGCAGGCAATTGACAGACTCTTCATCGGGGCGGCGCTTCTGTTCACCGCCGCCGTCGCTCGAGCTGTTCATGCCGGCATAACCGGCGTGGAGTTCCCGTTCCCGAGTCCGGCTGATGCCTTGGCCGTCGCCGGTTACGTCCTCATCATCTGGGCGCTCATGTCGATCGCTCGAAGCAGGCGAGCGTTCGTCGGGCAAGGCGACGCCCTCGATGTCGTCATGGTCTCCGTCGCCATGCTCGGCCCGTTCTGGGTCGGGTTCATGGAGAAGTATCTCTCGGACCCCTCATTCTCGATGTCCCATCGCGGGTTGAGTCTCGTCTACGCACTCACCGAGGTGGTATTCGCCGCCACTCTGCTCAGGCTCGCAACCGGGCCGGCGCTCCGATCACGCAGCTATTGGCTCATGGCCACGAGCGTCATGTCCATTCTCATTACAGACGTGGTGGCGATATTGAGCACAATCGGCTACCCAGGCGGAAGGCTACTAATCCCCGTTGCCACTGTGGGATTTGTTTCCTTCGCGATGCTAGCCGGCGACCCCGACCATGCAGGGCTCTTCCAACGCCCGCCGGCGAGCAGCCCCGACCTGACCAAGAGTCGACTCGTCAGCATTTCCGTGAGCACCCTCATGCTCCCCGTCTTGGCTCTCCTACAGATTATGGTCGGCGGAGAACTCCTCATCACCGCGGTTTTCACGGCGATCTTGGCAGTACTCGTTCTGATCAGGGTCGTCGGACTGTTGAGGGCCCGAGACAACATGGCGCGTCTCGACAGCCAACTCAACGAAACGAGCCAAGACATCATCACTGCGGAAGATCCGAAGTCGATCGCCTTCTCTCTCAATACCGCAATCGGCCTCATTTTCGGATCAAGTTCATCGTTCGCTGCGACGATTCGATCGCGTGAAGGGGGTGTGAGTGCTCGTCGTGTGAAGGGCCGGACTCTGGAGACCGCGGACGTCTCGTGGGAAGCGGGGCATGATCTCGAGCAACTTGACAAGTGGCTCGGAACATTCGCGGCCGGCGATGTCATCGAAATGCCCCTTGGCCAAGATGGCGGAGCCGTGCTGGTGGCCCCCGGCGAGTCGATGGAACACAGCCAGCAGCTTGCGCTGCAAGCCATGACCGCGCACGCTGCGCTCGCGTTGCACAACATCACGATGCGAGAAGATGCCTTCCGACAGCGCGCCGAGCGAAGGCTTCACGCCTTGGTTGAGCAGTCCACCGACCTGGTAATGGTCGCGGACGCCGACGACGCTATTCACTTCGTCTCTCCGAACGCGCCACGAATACTCGGCATGAACTCTGAGGAAATTGCCGATCTGGGCCTTGCAAAGCTCGCCCATGAGGACGACGTTGCCAATCTGTTGACGCATCTTCACCACCCAACACAGCCAGCGGACTCTTCGAACTCCCACGAGGCAAGATTGAAGACCGCCAGCGGAGACTTCAGATGGTTCGAAGTGTCGACTCGTGACTTCGCCGATGACCCCGAGGTGGGGGGAGTCGTCGTCACCGCTCGAGACATCACCGAAGAACGTGCTGCAAAGTTGGGGCTGCAACGCAGCGAAGAATGGTTCCGCGGTCTTGTGCAAAACAGTTCCGACGTCATCGGTGTGGTTGATGAGAACGGGTCCTTCACGTACGCCAGTCCCGCGGTGTTCGATCTCCTCGGCCAGAGGCCAGACCAGATACAGGGCCGAAATGTTCTGGAACTCCTTCCCCCGGATCAAGTCAGGCGGATCCAAAAACTGCGCGATGAACTTGCTCATGGCGATGTCGGAGACCGCACGATCGAGGTAGCGCTTGCGCACGCCTCTGGCCAGTGGCGAACGGTTGAAGTGACGCTGACCGATCGTCGATCCGACGATGCGGTGCGGGGGCTCGTCCTCAACATTCGAGATATCACCGATCGCAAGAAGTTGGAAGAGGATCTGCGTCATCAGATCCTCCACGATGACCTCACCGGCCTCGGTAGCCGTGTTCAATTCACCGACAACCTCACCAACGCGCTGAGGCGACAGAACCCGGGGCCCGGAAAGGTCGCCGTGCTGTTCATCGATGTCGACGACTTCAAGAACGTCAACGATTCACTTGGCCACGCCGCAGGCGACCAAGTACTGGTGGAGATCTCCAGTCGGCTCTTGGGACGACTGAGGCTACAGGACAAGGCCGCGCGGTTCGGCGGTGACGAGTTCGCAGTTCTGCTCACCGATGTCTACACCGAGTCGGATATAACCACCATTGCGGATCGAGTGGTCGAGGAACTCTCTCGTCCGGTGCGCCTGATGGGCAGCGAAATCCGTCTCAGTGTCAGCGTCGGTATCGCGGTCGACAACGACGGGTCCCAGTCGCATGAAGACCTACTGCGGTCGGCGGACGTGGCCATGTACGAAGCCAAGGGTCTCGGCAAGGGCCGATGGGCCATGTACGAGTCGGGCATGGCCGACCAAACCGTGGAACGCTTCGAGATATCGAACGCACTCGGTGCGGCCATCGAAAATGACGAACTGATGCTGTACTACCAGCCCATCGTCGACCTGGCATCCGGAAAGACCGTCGGAGTTGAGGCGTTGGTCAGATGGTTCCACCCCATTCGAGGAATGGTGAGTCCGGAGTCGTTCATCCCCTTGGCCGAACAAAACGGCATGATCATCCCCCTGGGTCGTTCAGTCCTGGAGAGCGCGGTGAACCAGGCAGCCAAGTGGAGAAACGCCGGCCACGACATCTACATCAGTATCAACGTGTCTCCTGTGCAACTCAGAACCGACGGGATCGTCGAGGAGATCCTGTCTGTGGTCGACGCCTCCGGAATCGACCACGAAGCAGTCGTGCTGGAGCTCACTGAAATGGCACTGATCGACGACTTCGAATTGATTGTGAACAGGATCGACCGGCTGCGTGCTGAAGGGCTACGCGTCGCCATCGATGACTTCGGCACTGGCAACGCCACACTTCGATACGCCGAGGTCTTCTCTGCCGACATCTTGAAGATCGACAGATCGTTCGTGATGAAGCTCGAACACAGCGAACGATCCAGTGTGGTCAGCACTGTGCTTGGGCTGGCCCACGATATGGGTGCCACGACCATCGCTGAAGGAATCGAACTCCCGATACAGCACTCGCGGCTGCGAACTCTTGGATGCCGCTACGGACAGGGGTACTACTTCACCCGTCCCGCGCCCCCCGAGCAGATCGAGGCAACCCTCAAGGGCGAACTCGAGGGAGAGCGAATGGTGGGCCACACCCACTGACACGGGGTCTTCCACCCTCCGGCCCTCTCGATCTGCGAACCTGAGAGCGTGTCACTGATCAGAACCGAACAGAGTGGGCACGTAGCCACACTCCTCATCGAAAACCCCGGCCGGCGCAACGCCATGAACAGCGCCATGTACAAGCAGGTTCCAGGAGTCCTCGACACCGTGTTGGCCAACCCTGAAATCCGCTGCGTCATCCTCCGCGGTTCAGGATCCGACGCATTCTGCGCCGGCTCCGACATCACAGAATTCCCTGAAAGAAGAACTGGAGATCAGGCGGGGCATTTCGATTCGTCAGAACACCTGGCATGGCGGGCCATCGAATCGGTGCCGATTCCCGTTGTCGCTTCGATCCATGGGCCGTGCATGGGTGGAGGTATCGCCATCGCCCTTCACGCCGATATTCGAATCGCCGCCGATGACGCAAGGTTTTCCGTGCCGCCCGCCAAGCTCGGCCTGGCCTATCCCCCTCCCGCGGTTGATCGACTCGTGCAACTGGTCGGCCCCAGCATGGCCAAGGTGTTGCTTTTCTCGGCCCGCACCATCGACGCGGCCGAGGCGCTACGCGTTGGCTTGATCGACGAAGTGGTGGATAAAAGTGAGCTCGACTCACACGTGGCCGCGCTCACGGATCGAATCGGCAACCTCTCGCCGCTGTCGATCCGCGCTGCCAAGCTCGCCGTCGACTCGATCGGCAACGAAGACCTGCGCGATGAATCTCGGCGGGCGGTGGCACTCTGTTACTCGAGTGAAGACTTTCGTGAAGGCGTAAGAGCATTCCTGGAAAAGCGGCGACCGACATTCCGAGGTCACTGAGACGAGCGAGGAACCATCCAATTGACCACGCAACCCATGCCATTACACATCTCCAATAAGGGCTCCGGACCCACCGTGATCTTCCTGCACGGCTTGGATTCCGATTCCTCCGTCTGGGATCCGTCAGTCGAACTGCTGGCACAAGACCACCGGTGCGTGACCGTCGACCTTCCCGGTCACGGCCAATCCCCGAATCCGAGCAATTTGGATGCCTACACCCGGGCGGCTGTGCTGGCCGACCTCGATGCTCTGATGGCGGACTTTGACCGGCCCATCCACCTGGTCGGCCACTCACTCGGCGGATATCTCGGACTGGCTCACGTGATCACGCGGCCGGGCATTCTGCACGGCCTCATTTTGGTCTCCACCGGCCCGGGATTTCGCGACGATCAGGCCCGCCAAGGGTGGAATGAACGCGTTGAGGCCAACATCCCCAAGTACGGCGTGAGCGCCGAAGCTGCCACCATGGCGTTTCACATCGACTCGATGGTGATCGACCGAATCGCCGAGGTCGACGTGCCGGTGGCGCTGGTTGTCGGCAGCGACGATCGGGCTTTTCTGGGTGCCAACGACTACTTGGAGAGAAAGCTGCCGGATGTTGTTCGGACCACGGTGGAAGGGGCCCGGCATTACGTCATGAGGTCGAATCCCGAAGCCGTGGTCGATGCGGTCAGATCGATCACGGCACGAACGGCCTGAGCGAGACTCCGCGCTGATGCCCACGCAGCTCCCGGTCGACGACGTCTTGCCCGAGCTTGCTGTTGCCCTGCAGGATCACCAGATCGTCTTGCTCGAGGCCCCTCCCGGCGCCGGAAAGACAACTCGGGTTCCTCCGTCGCTCATCGACCTCGACTGGGTCGACGGTCAGAAGATCATCGTGCTCGAACCGAGGCGAGTTGCCGCTCGCGCCGCCGCGCAACGAATGGCCCGGGAACGGCGTGAGCGAGTTGGCGACACGATCGGCTTGCGAACCAGATTCGACACGCGCACAGGGCGTGACACACGAATTGAAGTGGTAACCGAGGGAATCCTAACCAGAATGTTGCTCGACGATCCGTCTCTCGAAGGCGTGAGAGTTGTGATCTTCGACGAGTTTCACGAGCGCAGCATTCACGCCGACACCGCCCTCGCGTTCTCGCTCGACGCCATCGATGCCCTCCGCCCCGATCTGAAGCTGCTCATCATGTCGGCAACGTTGGACACCTCGGCGTTGGCCGAGAAGCTCGGCACGACAGCAGTGATCCGCGCTGAGGGTCGCAGTTTTCCCATCACCACGATCTACCGTCCGCCGGCACCCGGTCGCGACGCCGATGGTGAGGTGCCCGACGCCGTGGTCGACGCGCTCGGCAGATACCGCGGTGATGTACTCGTGTTTCTTGCCGGCACCGGCAACATCTTCGAGGCACAGAGGAGGCTGGATCGCCGCTTGGGTGACGACGTGGTGCTCACTCCACTTCACGGGATGCTCCCGCCCGATCAACAGGACTTGGCCCTTCAGCCCGATTCGCAAGGGCGACGAAAGGTGATCCTCTCCACTCCGATCGCGGAGACCAGCGTCACCATCGACGGGATCGGTGTAGTGATCGACACCGGACGTCGCCGACAACCCCAGATGGATCTCAGCCGCGGCATGAGCCGACTGCGCACCATCGAGGCGAGCAGAGCGTCCACCGATCAGCGCCGCGGTCGAGCCGGCAGACAGGCCGCGGGGTCTTGTATTCGCCTGTGGTCGGAGTCGGAGCACTCACACCGTCGCCGAGAAGACACGCCGGAGATCCTCACCACCGATCTCACACAGCTCGCCCTGCAACTGGCGGCTTGGGGTGTTGCCGACCCCTCTCAACTCCAATGGATCGACCAACCCGCCGAGAGTGCGCTGAAGGTCGCCCATCACACATTGCTCTCGCTGGCCGCGATCGACGACCGGCACAGAATCACCGAACATGGCCGCCAAATGATGGAACTCGGAACAGAGCCCCGTCTTGCTCACCTGATCCTGGCCGGGGCCGAAGTCGATCTGGCAGCGACCGCTTGCGACATCGCCGCCGTGCTGTCGGATCGCGATCTGTTGAGGGGCCGAGATCGGCCCGTCGACCTGCGCACCCGAGTCGATGCAATGCGAAACGGCGGACCGAACATCGACAAGGCAGCACGGGCAAGGGCTCGCCAAACTGCACGCAAATGGCGGGACAGAATTGGAGCAAGGAACGACACCCCCGATCTGGATCAAGTTGGGGCGCTCTTGTCGTTGGCGTTCCCCGATTGGATCAGCCAACGTCGCAAGGAACCGGGCAGCTTCTTGCTCGCTTCAGGCTCCGGCGCGACCGTTCCCGTCGGCGATGAACTGGCTCGGGAGCCCTACTTGGCGGTGGCTGAATTGCAGGGCGCCGGGCCCGATGCCCGCATCAGAATTGCCGCGCCCATATCGATCGAAGACATCCGACACCATCATCAACAACGTGTGGAACAAAGCGTGGTCGGCGGATGGAACCGGAAATCACGGGACGTGATATTCGAAGACCAGACGAGGCTCGGTGCAATCGTCCTGACGCGCTCCCCCACCGACAATCCACCACGTGATTCTGTTGTCGAAGCCCTGATCGCCGGGGTCCGTCGCGAGGGCCTGTCCATACTCGCCTGGAATCCGGCCGATCGCCGGTTCCGGGAACGACTCATGTTCATGCATCACATTGCTGCCGACTCATGGCCCGACGTGTCGGACGCACAGCTACTCGACGACCTCGACAGCTGGCTCGTTCCAAACCTGGGTCAGGCGACCAAGCGTCACGACTTGCAATCAGTGGACGTCAAATCGGCTCTGGCAAACCTGATCGATTGGCGACGCCGACGCGACATGGACCGACTTGCACCCACTCATCTTGATGTGCCCTCCGGGTCGAGAATCCCGATCGACTACGCGGAACCCTCTGCGCCTTCGCTTTCGGTTCGTCTGCAAGAGGTGTTCGGACTGAGTGAATCGCCAACCATTGCCGACGGCGAAGTGAGAGTCGTTCTCCACCTTCTGTCTCCGGCGCACAGACCGGTACAGGTCACAACCGACCTCGCATCATTTTGGGACCGCGGTTACCGAGAGGTTCGCGGAGAGCTACGCGGGCGCTATCCGAAACACTTCTGGCCCGAAGACCCCACAACAGCCGCGCCCACCTCCCGGGCGAAACGCAAGAGTTGACCGGCCGAATTACTTGAGCGCGCGGCTCCCCACCACAACAATCACTTTCGACTCACCAAGGGTGGCGCGAGCAGCCATCGCACCTGCCAACGGGGCCGCACCAGCGGCAGAGACACTCAACCCTTCGTAGCGCATCAACGCTCGCTGCGCCTCGGCAATCTCCTCGGCTTTGACATGCACCGTCTGGTCGATTGACGGCGGAATCGAGTTGGCATTGTTGTGATCGACTCCCACAGCAACGACCCTCACCCGCGGCGCCATCTGGTGAAACCACAGGCCGATGCCAACGGGAAGGAAGAGAGTGTCGGAGGACACGAAGATCGATCGAGCGTCGACGGCGTGAGCACCCAACTCCGCTGCGAGCGTGGCCGCCCCCTCAACAAACTCGACATGGGATCCGTCGTCCACGAATTGGGCATCGACCACGTCGGCGTAACGTCGTGCTTCTTCGGTCGCCTCGGCTTGATCGTGGCCATCGAGCTGAACGGTTGTGCCTGATCTTCTCAGATCATCAACCGTGACACGATCGGCGGTCAATGGACCGAACAGGTCGACCTCTATCCCGCGCACGCGACCTGCGTGGGCCATTGCCACACCAAAATCGCCGGCCGACGCACATACGACGCGATGGAGACTCGGGTGGGATTCAAACCACCATTCGGCGCTGCGTCCGGCGGCTGAGCCAACAGGGTTGAACACCTCGAGTTTGATTACGACCTCGAGTCCGAGCACCCTGCTCAAACCTTCACTTCTGTATTGAGGTGATGATCGAAGATCCTCCGGTATGGCCGCGGCAGCTTCGGCCACTCGTTCGAAATCGAGGGCCGCTTCAAACATCGGACGATCCCAAGAATTGAGGGTGTGACCCGGGTGGTGAATCCCCACCGATATCACGGCGTGGTCCCTGCATCATGAGTCTTGGGGCCATACCGCGACGGTAGCGCACGGCGCCAAGCGTCATGCCACATGGCCGCGCCGGCAGAGGCAATGAGTCGCTCGAAATTCGCGGTGAGTCCCACATGATTCCATCGGCCCATTCAACGCCGCTCTTTACCATCAATCGGCCCGGGCCCACCGACCTATACACCCAGTACGGACCCGATCAGGTAGGTGGCTGTGGCTGCACCGGCTGCCACAAGAACCTGACGCATGGCGGTGCGCACCCGAGACCTCTCGGTGAACCGCGCCAACATGAATCCGACAAGTGCCGCGCCCAGCACTCCCAGAATCACCGATGAGATCGCGGCAGAGGATCCCTCGGCAAAGAACCAAGGGGCCAGAGGAACAATCGCCCCGAGGGCGAAGGCACAAAATGACGACACTGCGACCAGCACCGGGTTGCCAATCCCTGCTGGGTCGACACCCAATTCCTCGCGAGCATGGACCTCGAGGGCGACATCAGGATTGGACATGATGGCTTCGGCCACCTGATTTGCATGTTCCTCGTTGATGCCGCGCGATTGGTAGATGGCCGCCAACTCCTTTTTCTCGGCCTCGGGATCCTCGGCCAACGACCTTCGTTCAATTTCGAGTTCGCGTTCGATCAGTTCGTTTTGAGCCCGAACCGATACCCACTCCCCCGCGGCCATGGAGATCGCCCCTGCCAGAAGGCCGCTTACTCCGGCCAGTCGAACGAGCGAACCATCGGTTGATGCACCAGCGATACCAAGAATCAAAGCGATGTTGGATACCAACCCGTCGCTCACACCGAACACCGTGGCGCGGGCC
Organism: uncultured Acidimicrobiales bacterium; assembly: GCA_964533595.1. Classification (GTDB taxonomy): domain Bacteria; phylum Actinomycetota; class Acidimicrobiia; order Acidimicrobiales; family Aldehydirespiratoraceae; genus SZUA-87. The sequence continues at coordinate 28,557 of CAZHMP010000010.1, forward strand.
AACCCGCCCTGCACGTCGCGATGGCTGTGAACCAAAGGGATGCGGATGTGGTGTGGCTCCGACCGCGAGTTCATGGTGTCAGTGTTCCAGATAAGGACCGATTTGGTGCGCGGATTGTTTGATAACGATTCAGAATCAGTTCACGAGCGGTGACAGTGTCTCCCCCGCCAACGCCAGAATGTCGAGATTGTGACCGTTGGGCATCATGTTGAGGGTGATTCCCGAGATACCTCGGTCGAGTGCCTTGGACTGCACCTGTTCGGCGACCGAATCGGGATCGCCGATCAGCATCCTGGCGCTCATGGCACCCTGCGTGGCTTCATCCAGAGAATGCCAGTCGATGCCCTGGCTCTGGAAGTAGTCGTCACGCAACTTGTTGGCTTCGTCCATTGTGGGTGCCAACAGCAAGGCCGTGAGCCATGTGACCTCAATCTCCGATCGGTCACGCCCCAAGGCTGCGCAGTGGGCGTCTAGTGCTTCGAACTTGCGCGCAAACTCATCCGGGCCACAGGTGAGATTCGACTCCTGCGCATACTGAGCCACCATCCGAAGGGTCTTCTTCTCGCCTGATCCACCGATCATGATCGGCACGCCGCCATCCTGGACTGGTGGCGGCTGGTTGATCGCTTCTTTCACCCGGTAGTACTTGCCGTCGAGCGACGGCCTCTCGTCACGAAACATGGCGGTGATGATCTGAAGCGCCTCGTCGAGCTTTTCGAATCGCTCACCGAACGTGCCAAATTCAAACCCGAGAGATTCGTGTTCGAGCTCGAACCATCCGCATCCGATGCCACAGATGGCACGGCCTCTGGAGATGACGTCGAGCGAGGTGATCACCTTGGCGAGCATGGCCGGATTCCGGTAGGTGTTTCCCGAAACCAGAGCCGACAGCCGAATCGTCGATGTACGGGCGGCCAATGCCGACAACACCGAATAGCACTCGAGCATCCAGTCTTCGGGCTGGCCGATCATCGGGAGTTGGTAGAAGTGGTCCATCATCAGAACCGTGTCGAACCCAGAAGCTTCGGCGGTGAGTGCCTGAGCGGCAACGTTCTCGAACAGATCGACTCTGTCGACACCTTCGTAGCTGAAGTTGGGAATTTGGTATCCGAGCTTGATCATTGCGTCCTCATGTTGGCTGCCGAGTGTTCGCACAGTAGGCGACAACGCATCATGTCGTCACTCCTGGGATGCGACGTGTCACCATCTGGATATGGCATCCGGTCGCTTCGCTCCCAGCCCAACGGGTGATCTTCATCTCGGCAACCTGCGCACAGCGTTGGCGGCGTGGCTCTTTGCCAGGTCCGTGGGGTCGAGGTTTGTGTTGAGGTTCGAGGATCTGGATCGTGGCACCGCCTCACGCAAACACGAATCGAGGCAGGCCGAATCACTCAGGCAACTGGGACTCGACTGGGACGGCACGCCACTACGCCAGTCCGAGAGGTTCGACAAGTACCGCTATGCGATTTCCGACCTGACCAAGGCCGGGCTCACATACCGGTGCTGGTGTAGCCGGCGCGAGATTCGCGAAGCGGCGTCTGCCCCTCACGGCCGATCGGTGCGATATCCGGGCACATGCCGAGATCTTTCCGCCGCTCAGATTTCGGCTCTGGAAGATTCCGGGCGTCCGCCGGCGCTTCGCCTTCGGTGCTCATCGGATCGAGTCGGTTTTTCCGACCTGCTTCGCGGCCCCCAACAATTCGATGTCGATGACTTTGTCTTGCAACGCGGCGACGGAACTCCCTCCTACAACCTGGCCGTGGTCATCGACGACGCTGATCAAGAGATCGATCAAGTGGTACGCGCCGATGATCTTCTCGACACCACCTCACGTCAGGTGTACCTGCAACATCTACTCGGACTGCCAACACCCACGTATGCCCACGTGCCACTGGTGCTGGCCGAGGACGGAAGCCGCCTGGCGAAACGCCACGGCGCGGTCACGCTGGCCGACCGACTCCAGGTCGGCGACAGCCCCCAACGGCTCGTCTCCGTCTTGGCGACCAGTCTCGGAATCCGCGTTCCGGGACCACGCACAAGTCCGGGCGATCTGATTGCGACTTTCGATCCATCGGCAATCGTGCTGCGGCCGTGGGTGCTCTCATCGGCCTCAATTGGCTCCCCGCTGTAGCCACACCCGATCCGCATGAAGTGACAATCAACCTTCGGCTCGAGTTGTGACCGGCCGGCTGGTCGGCGAAGCTCACTCGGTGTCTCACCCCTCTCGGCTGCTAACACCTCGATTTCTCCTGATTTGCGTGGCCAGCAGTCTCTACTTCATGGGGCTCAACCTCACACTGTCGGTCCTTCCCTTGTTCGTGAAGCAAGACTTGGGGGGCACGTCGACGCAGGTCGGTATGGCCGTCGGGGCCTTCGGCGTGGCCGCAGCCATGGTGAGACCGATTGCGGGTTCGATCGGCGACACTCGAGGCCGCCGAACCCTGATCATGGGCGGGGCCACAGTCGCCGGTTTGGCAACGGCACTGCTCGCGTTTGCCGGATCGATTCCCGCCGTGATCGCCATGCGGATGCTTGCCGGTTTCGGTGAGGCCGGACTATTCGTCGGTGCGGCCAGCGCCATCCAGGATCTCTCGCCAACCGATCGCCGGGGTGAAGCTGCTTCCTACTTTTCTTTGACCATCTACGGCTCGGTTGCGCTCGGCCCCCCGGTGGGTGAGTTCGTGTCCAACCACTGGAGCACCGACGCCACCTGGCTGCTGGCCGGCACGTTGGCGATCAGCGCGGCGCTTGTCGGTTCGACCGCGCCGGGAGCTCCGAGCGATGCACCCGTGGCCACCGGCAAACGCAAGTTCCTTCATCCCGCCGCGCTTCGACCAGGTGTCGTCATGTTTCTCGGACTTCTCGGCTACACGAGTTTCCTGGCGTTCGCCGCCGTGCACGCGGAAGAGATCGGGATCACCAACACCGGCACGGTGTTCACCGTCTTTGCTGCCGTGGTTCTGATCCTGCGGATCGTTGCCGCTCGGCTTCCCGACGCTTTGGGGCCAATTCTCACCACCAGGATTTCGTTGTCGTTCGGCGTGGCCGGGCTCCTCATCTTGTGGGCGTGGCGGGAACCGACTGGCGTCTACGTAGGTGCAGCGGTGATCGCAGTGGCCCAGACGTTCCTGTTCCCGGCGCTGTTCGCGCTGGTCGTCGACACCGCGCCCGATTCGGAGAGAAGTCATGCCATCGGGAGCTTTTCGATGTTCTTCGATTTGGCATTCGGGATCGGCGGTCCGCTCATCGGCATCGTCGCTGATGCGACCGACCGACCCACCGGCTTCTTGGTCGCTGCCGTAATAGCCGCCATCGCACTGGCATCGAGCGGCAGGATCATCGGCGATGTCGAGCCCACGACGAAGGTGGCCGAGGTAGGGCCGCGGAGCAGAAGATGACCGAACCATCCGTCCCGAGAGCGTTGGCCGCGGTCGACATCGGTACCAACTCGGTGCATCTGGTGGTGGCTCGACCTCTTCCCGGAGGCTTGCCCGAGATTCTCGCTCGAGAGAAGCTGCCCGTTCGTCTCGGGTCGGGGTTTCGCGACATGAAAACACTCGATCCTGATGCGATCGATCGAGCCATTGCGGCACTGCAACGTTTCCGCCAGATAGCCGAGGCGCACGAAGCCGACATCTTCGCCGTTGCCACCAGCGCCGTCCGCGAGGCGGAAGACCGCGGGATCTTTCTTCAAAGAGCGAAGGAAGAAGCGGGCATCGAGGTCGAGGTCATCTCCGGCGTGGAAGAGGCCCGACTCATCCATCTCGGAGCGCTTGGCGCGGTGCCAATGGCCGACAAGCGCCATCTGGTGATCGATATCGGAGGCGGCTCGACCGAATTGGTGGTGGGTGAAGGCACACGGCCATTGCTGACCAGGTCGCTCAAGCTGGGCCATGTCAGGCTCACCAACCGGTTCTTCCCCGACGGAGTCATCACCGAAGGGGCCATTGCGTCGTGCCGGCGCCATGTGCGTGCGTTTCTGGCTCCAGTGGCCAAGGAAGTCGGTTCGCTCGGGCATTCGGTCACGGTTGGTTGTTCGGGCACCATCGAGAATCTGGCTCGAATGGCCGCGGCCGGAGCAGGTGTGGAAATTCGTTCGATCGACAATCTGCGCCTCACATCTGATCAACTCGATGACGTTGTGGACGACATCGTGTCGCGACACAACTCGCGTGACCGTCGAGGAATCCCCGGCCTCGATGACCATCGGGCCGACGTGATTGTCGCCGGCGCAGTTCTGCTTCGACAACTGTTCAAGTCTTTGGCGATCAATGAACTTTCCGTGTCATCGCACGCTCTGCGAGAGGGTGTGATGCTCGACCGGTTGGCCCGACGCCGCGACTCCAACGACGCTCTTCATCATCTTGGAGACATTCGGAGGGCCAGCGTGTTGGCCGTGGCGGCCAGGTACGAAGAAGACATCGTGCATGCCGAGCATGCCACCAATCTGGCCATGCAACTGTTCGCTCAGACGAGCGAGCTTCACGGCCTCGGAAATGACGATCTCGACATCCTCGAGGCCGCCGGGTTGCTGCACAACATCGGTCGATTCGTATCCCACGCCGGGCACCACCAGCATTCCTACTATCTGATTCGCAACTCGGAGCATCTCGTCGGATTCAACGACCACGAGATCGAGGTGATCGCTCAGGTCGCGAGATACCACCGCAAAAGTCACCCCAAGTCGAAGCACGCCCCGTTTGCGTCCCTCGAGCCGAACGATCAGCGTCGGGTGAGAGTCTTGGCAGGAATGCTCCGGGTGGCGATCGGACTCGACCGCACGTATCGGAGAGTGTTCACCGGCCTTGGAGCCGATTTCGATGATGACGTCCTCACCATACGGCTGTTCTCCGAGCCAACTTCCGACGTTGAAGTCGAGCTTTTCACCGCCCGGGACCGGCGTAGCCTGCTGGTGGATGCCTTGGGAATGAGAGTCGAGTTCAAAGTGGTGAGTCCATGACCACGACCCCCGATTGGTTCACAAATGCCATCGCGTCGGAGCCCGACTCACATCAGATATCTGTCGATGGCGCCAACATCAACTACCTGACCTGGGGCGAGCCGGATCTGCCGGGCATCATCTTCGTCCACGGTGGCGCCGCACACGCTCATTGGTGGAGTCACATCGCCCCGGCCTTCAGCGATGCTCACCGCATAGCAGCGATCGATCTATCGGGGCACGGTGACAGTGATTGGCGCGACACCTACACCCTTGACGGCTGGTGCGACGAGGTCGCAGCCGTGATCGAAGACGCCGAGTTCGACGGCCCTCCGATCATGGTCGGTCACTCCATGGGGGGATTCGCCACCGTGGCCACCGCGGCACGGCACCCCGACATGCTCGGGGGTGCCATCATCATCGATTCGCCGATCATGATCGAGGACCCTGAATTGGTGCAGGCCCGATCAACCGACCAGTTCAAGCGACCCAAGACATATGTCGACCCCGCTGAGGCCTGGGAGCGATTCCGAACGGTGCCAGAGCAGGCCGTCTATCTGCCGTATGTAAAGCACAACATCGCCCGCCACTCTCTGCGCCTCGACCCCGAGGACAAACGCTGGCATTGGAAGTTCGACTCGGCGATTTTTGTACCGAAACGCCACGAGGCCGCCGCACTACTCGGTCAGGTGACGTGCCGTGTGGCGCTACTGCGATGTGAGAACGGTTTGGTCACACCGGACATCGGCGAGTACATGTACGACAAACTCGGCCGCGTGGCACCCGTGGTCGAGTTGCCCACGGCCGGGCACCATCCGATGCTGGACGTGCCATTGATTCTCATCACCGCCATCCGCAGTCTTCTGGCCGACTGGGATCACTCGATGCCGTTTCGGCGGAATCTGCGATGAACCAAACGCTGGCCCTGGGTCAGTCGGAAAAGGGCGCCACGACTCTCTCACCGAAGGCTGCCAACGAGTCGGCTGTGTCACGACGGAACATGAACGCGGGCACGACCGTTCTGGCCACACCCCAAGATTCGAGTTCCTCCACCGCCGACGCCGGATCGTCACCGAATATTCCGAGGTGTTGGCCGGTCATCTCGATGGAGGATGGATCGCGACCGGCGTCCTCTGCACTCTGACGGGCAAGCGTGAGCAGGTCTTTGAGGTTGCCGCCTGCCGGCCAGAACCCATCGCCGACGCGTCCCGCTCTTTTCGCCGCGGCTTCGCTGTGACCGCCGATGTGAATGGGCACGCGGCCATTGGCAGGTTTCGGGTTGGACGTGATGCGGTCGAAATCGACGAATTCCCCGTGGAACGTGACGTCGTCTTCGGCCCATACGGCTCTCATTACTTCCATGTATTCCTCGGTGCGTGGTCCGCGGCGCGGCCACGACACCCCCAGAGCAGCAAACTCTTCCTTGAGCCAGCCGATGCCGATGCCGAGCTCAACTCGACCTCCCGACATGGAGTCGAGCGTTGCGACCTCCTTGGCAAACAGCAACGGGCTGCGCTCGGGAAGTAGGGATATTCCGGTGGCAAGCCTGATCGTTGAGGTGACAGCAGAGATGTGGGCCAGCCAAATCAGTGGATCCGGAATCGGATGGGCGCTCGTCCCGGGCATCTTCCCGTCACTGGCATAGGGATAAGTCGACTCGTATCCCTCCGGGTAGACGACGTGTTCCACCGTCCACAATGACTCGAAACCAGCGGCCTCGGCGCTACGGCCAAGGAGGGCTGCTCCCTCACCGTTCGAGAATGGCTTGGTATTGGCGAATCCGATTCCAAATTTCACTGCGCGCTCCCATGTACGACTGCTCGGCATCATGCCCGGTGAGCTACGTTCTCGCACATGCACAAAGCACTTCTGGTCACAAAGGACGATGAAGGCCAACATGTGGCCTTCACCGAAATGTCGGACAGCGACCTTCCCGAAGGTGACGTCATCGTTGACGTCGAATACTCCACTCTCAACTACAAGGATGGCCTTGCCCTCACCGGCGGACCCATCCTGCGGGCCTTTCCGATAGTTCCCGGCATCGACTTGGCCGGAGTTGTCGCCGAATCGTCGGACCAGCGGTGGTCAGTCGGCGAACGTGTGGTGCTCAATGGCTGGAACACGGGCGAGAAATTCTGGGGCGGCTACACCCAGCGAAGCCGCGTGTCGGCCGACTGGCTCACCCGCTTGCCCGACTCGATCGACACGAAATCGGCAATGGCCATAGGCACGGCCGGCTATACGGCCATGCTCTGTGTTCTTGCCCTCGAGGACCATGGGATCTCCCCCGAATCCGGCGCCATGGTGGTGACCGGAGCAGCCGGCGGGGTGGGGAGCATCGCCGTGGCGGTGTTGGCAAGGCTCGGATACGAGGTCACGGCATCCACCGGGCGCGCGAGTGAGGCCGACTATCTCCGGTCGCTCGGTGCCACCGATGTGATTGATCGTGCCGATCTCGAGGGCGATGTTCCGCCGCTGGCACGTGGGCGTTGGGCCGGGGGGGTCGATGCGGTCGGCTCCACCACTCTCGCGAATGTCCTGGCCGCCACTCGCGACAACGGGTGTGTTGCCGCGTGCGGGTTGGCCGGTGGGGCGGATCTCCCCACATCGGTTCACCCGTTCATCCTTCGCGGAGTGACTCTCGCAGGTGTCAATTCAGTGACTCAGCCATCGTCTCGCCGCGATGTTGCATGGGCTCGACTCGCCTCAGATCTCGACTTGGGACTTCTCGATTCAATGACAACGGTCGAACCCTTCGGCCGCTTGCCTGAGTTGGCCGAGGAAATCATCGCCGGCCGAGTGCGGGGTCGGGTGGTGATCGATGTCAACTCGTGAGGCTTGATATGCCGGAGATCGAGTGATATCACTTTGATTCATGAGTGATATGGAGAGTCCCCAAGTCGTGATCACACCCGGCCAGATCGTGTCGGAACGCCCTGCGAAGACCAAACCCGGATTCGTCGGTCTGGTCGCATTCTTGGTGAGCGTTCTCACCCTGTCGTTGTCGATCACGCTCACCGCCGCGGTCAGTCCGGCCTTCAGCGTCTTGATCTTTCTATCTTCGCTGGCCATCCCGCTCACGATCTTCGGTCACTACATAGTCCAACCGAACGAGGCGGTGGTCCTCATCTTCTTCGGTCGCTACATCGGGACCATCGATGAACCCGGCTGGTTCTGGGCCAATCCGTTCACCAGCTTCTGGTCTCGCAAGATCACTCTTCGGATTCGAAACTTCACCACGGAGACCACCAAGGTCAACGATGCCGAGGGCAACCCGATCGAGATTGCTGCTGTCGTGGTGTGGAAGGTCGTCGACACTGCAAAGGCCAAGTTCCAGGTGGACGACTACGAGGATTTTGTGATCGTCCAGAGCGAGACGGCGATTCGCCATCTGGGCACCGAATACCCCTACGACGACTTCCAGGGCGACCGAATATCGCTTCGAGCCAATCCCGAACAGGTTGCAGAATCGCTGCATTTGGAACTTCAGAAACGCCTTGACGCCGCCGGTGTGGAGGTGGTGGAGACCCGCCTGACCCACCTCGCCTACGCCACCGAAATTGCGGAAGCGATGTTGCGTCGCCAACAGGCGTCAGCCATCGTGGCCGCCCGCCGCACAATCGTGGAGGGCGCCGTCGGCATGGTGGAAGATGCACTCGAAATGCTTGGCGAGCGACAAATCGTGGAACTGGACGAGGAACGAAAAGCTGCCATGGTGTCAAACCTGTTGGTGGTTCTCACCAGCGAGCAGCAGACCACTCCAATCGTCAATACCGGCACGATCTACTGACCGACATCTGCCATGGCCCGCAAGCGCAAGAGTTTCCCCCTGCGAGTCGACCCCGACGTGCACGCTGCCATCGAGAGGTGGGCCGCCGATGAGTTGCGCAGCGTCAACGGCCAGATCGAGTATATGCTCCGACGAGCTGTGATTGATTCCGGCCGCCTACGGGCGCCGCAACCACCAACTACCGGCGAAAGCGACACGCAGCAATGAGCCACTGCCCGATCCTCGAAACCGACCGCCTGGTGATGAGGCCCTTCCGGGAAGCAGATGCCGCCCCGTTCCTCAACATGATGACCACCCCGGAGGTGAGAGCCAGTCTCCGGCTGCCGGACGACCTCGACCGACGCCGCATCTGGGATGGCATGGCCTCCATGCTCGGCCAATGGGAACTACGAAACTCGGGGCACTGGGCCGTGGAGCTACGGGCCACTGGTGAGTTCATCGGCAGGGCCGGCACACTGCGCCCCGAGCGCGCGGATTGGCCCGGTCTCGAGATCGGCTGGACATTGCATCCCAGCCACTGGAGCCACGGCTACGCCACCGAAGCAGGTCGCGCCGCAATCGACTGGGCATGGTCCAACCACGAAGATGACACCCTCTACAGCCTGATCCTGCCCGACAATGACCGATCCCAAGCGGTCGCCCGCAGGCTCGGGTTCGAACTCCTCGAAACGAGGGCGATGGCCTGGTTCCCGGACGAGGCCCACGGGATCTGGACGCTACCGCGTCCTTCATAGGGCCAACGCTGTGTCATCGAATCACTCTGCATCCAGCCCTGTTCGCGACCGCTACGTCGACTTGTTGATGGGCTGCCTCACCCGAGAACTGTTCCTCGACGAGGAAGTCCACGACGTCGACCTGAAGGCAATTTCCCCCGGCTCGCCGTTCGCATCCGTGGCCGACATCGCAGAGTTGAAGGCCGAACTGCGGACCCGAGGATGGCGACTCACCCGTCGCGGAGGTGACGCGGCAAGACGCCTCGACGGAAACGATTGGCCACCGACCGCCGAGACGATGGTCGGGCGTATCCGCCTTCATCAGGTCCGCAAATGCGTCGAGACAGTCCTGGCCGAAGACGTGCCCGGCGATTTGATAGAGACCGGCGTGTGGCGCGGCGGCGTCACGATCTTGATGCGAGGCATCCTCGAAGCGTGGGGCGATGACACCCGCTCGGTCTGGGTGGCTGACAGTTTCCGGGGCCTCCCCTCCCCCGACATCGACCAATACCCTGCCGATGCCGGCCATGACCTTTCACACGTCGACGCGCTGGCCGTGTCGGCCGACCAGGTTCGGGCCGCGTTCGAGCGCTACGGCCTCCTCGACGCCCGGGTCAAACTGTTGGAGGGCTGGTTCTCCGACACGCTCCCGTCGGCTCCGATCGAGGAGCTGGCGGTTCTCCGCCTCGACGGCGACCTGTACGAGTCCACCATGGACGCCCTCAACGCCCTCTACCCGAAGTTGAGCGTGGGAGGCTACGTAATTGTCGATGACTACGGGGCGTGGGAGCCATGCCGTCGGGCCGTGGACGAATTTCGCGACGCACACGGCATTTCCGATGAGATCACCCAAGTTGACTGGACCGGAATCCATTGGCGACGCTCGACATGACCGACTTCCCCACGTACTACGACCTGCTTCGCAGGATCCATCAATACCTCCGTCCGCGCACCTATCTCGAGATCGGCGTTCACGAAGGCCACTCCCTCGCGCTTGTCGAGCCCGGCACCCGCACCGTTGGGGTGGACCCCGAACCCAAGGCCACGTCGCCACCGCCCGACACCACGATCATCGCCTCTACATCCGACGGCTTCTTCGAGCGGCCCGACATTGGTGATCTACTGGATGGCGGTGTCGATCTGGCATTCGTCGATGGGCTGCATCTGTTCGAGCAGACTCTGCGCGACATTGCCAACGTCGAGCGACATGCCTCGACCGATGGCGTGATCCTCGTTCACGATTGTCTACCGATCGACGCCGTCACATCTGCCCGGGAGAGATCCACCATGGTGTGGTCCGGCGACGTGTGGAAGTCGATCGTGGCATTGCGACATCACCGACCGGATCTCACCATCCACACTGTCGATGTCGCTCCGACCGGGCTGGCGGTGATCACCGGCCTGGACCCGAAGAACACAACTTTGTCGGGCCGGTTCGATCGAATCGTCGCCGATGTGTGTGCTCTCACATTCGCCGACCTCGAGACTCACGGACGCGACGACATGCTGGCAGTTGTTCCCAACTCGTGGGAAGCGATCTCTCCCCTACTCCCAAATCCACCGGTTGGGTGAGCACGCACGCAGGCGGGTGAGTCCGAGTTAGCCGTTGGGTGACGGTGCGCTTACGGTGCATTCACGTTCGCTCGAGAGATGGCCGTGAGTATGAGCCAATTCAATCCAAAAGTCGATCCCGCAGCACGCCGCGAAGCCGGCGTATCGAAGTGGACCCGATACCCGGCCGAGGTGCTGCCGGCATGGGTCGCAGAGACCGATTTTGCTCCGTTGCCTGAAATTGTCGAGGCAGTTCGGTCCGTGGCCGACACCGCACTATTCGGCTATGCGGCACGGGAGGATCGCCTCGTGGAGGCCTGCATCGGCTGGATGGAGCGTCGTCATGATTGGGAAATCGACCCAGAACTGGTTATGCCGCTCGACGATGTGATGCAGGGTGTCGAAATGGCAGTGACGGCTCTGAGCGAACCTGGCGATGGCGTAGTTGTCACGACGCCCGTTTACTTCCCGTTCTTCAAGGTGTCGCCAAGTGCCGGACGCCGCCAGGTCGAGTGGCCGCTTCGCCGCGGCGTGGACGGGTGGAAATTCCACGTCGACGATTTGGAGCGGATACTCGACCAAGACCCGTCGATAAGCGTCATCCTCTTGAGCCATCCCCACAACCCCACCGGACGCGTGATGGACCGATCCACCATGGACGAGGTGGTCAGGATCGCCGCGGCCCACGATGTGATGATCGTTTCCGACGAGATTCATTGCGATCTCGTCTACCCGGGGGCTCGACACCATTCGATGCTCACGGCTGCGGGGGCCACCGACCGGGTCGTTGTTGCCACCTCTGCCACCAAGACTTTCGCCATCTCGGGCCTGCGGGCGAGTGTGCTCGTGTTTGGTTCACCCGACGTGAAACAACGATGTGTTGCCGCCCATCCTCCGTTTCTGCTGGGCCACGTCAACACGTTCGGGGCGGACGCAACCTCAGCCGCATGGGAATTCGGTGACGAATACGCCGATGGTCTTCTCGCCCATCTCGTTCAAATGCGAGCGAAGCTGATCGATCGGATCGCGGCCGAAGCGCCGGCGGTCAGGTTCCATCCCCCTGCCGCAACTTTCCTGGCCTGGCTCGACGTGAGCGCGTGCGACCTGGGCGAAAACCCGTCAAAGAGAATTCTCAAATCAGCCGATGTTGCCGTTCAAGGTGGTGAGCTGTTCGGCACCGGCGGCGATCAACATCTCCGGCTCAACTTCGCCACATCTGCGGAAATACTCGACGAAATTCTCGACCGGATGATCCCGCACCTTCAACGTTGAAACTATTCCAGGTCGTGGGGCCTCAAATCGAGAAGCGGCTGCCGCTGACGTTGACCCGGTGGCCGATGAATTCCTCCTTCATAGCCGCTGCCGCCAAATCAGCGTCACCACTCGATGCGACCGCCCGAGCCCCACTGTCCATGTCGATGATCGCCACAACAGAGGCCCCAATGTCATCCGACGGAACCACCGTGTAGGTCGCCACGGTGCCTCGCCCATTGGGCGAATCGTCGATTGATGCCTCGTGAGTTGCCGCAGCGGCCTCAACCACCAAGTCGGCGATCAGGACTGATACAGGCGGCGGTCGTGTACTCCACATGCTGAGTGCCGCCTTGGCGAGCACACCACTGACTCCGGTGACAACGCCAAACGTCCCAGGATAGGAGCGCAGCTTTGGTGCCATCGCCACCGTCGACTGATAGAGGAAGCTGTTGACCGGCCCCCCTGCGAAGGCCATGCCGCCAGTGATCGTGGGAGTGCCGCTTGGCGATAGGCCCAGCTCCTCTTGTTGCACAGAAACCGCCGCCGGAAAGCAGCTGTAGAGCTCGACGCAGTTGGTTTCCGCAATGGCATGGCTCGTACGCTTCTCCGCCGCTGAGCCAAGGACCTCCATCGCCGGCCAACTGTGGAGATCACGCCGGCGCGAAAGCGGCACCGAATGGCTCGACTCGAGCGCCACATGCGGGAAAATCCACCGATCCCGGGGCACCCCGCACCGGGCCGCCACCTCTGTCGAGCAAAACAGCAACGCCGCCGACTGGTCGACGGAGCTCTGGCCGGCGTGCCAGCTGTTGTACGGAAACGACAGCAGTTGATTGTCGTCGCCGGCGTCACGAATGGAATCAGCGGTCCGCCGGTGAGGAAATGCAGCCGCGGAGTTGGTCCCCGCCACCACGTTGAACCGCTTCCACAGGCCGGCTATGTCATCAAGATGTCGGTCGAGATTCCAACCATTTGCGGCTCTTCGCGCGTTCTCGATCATGGCGTACTGCCCGGCCGGCCCTGCCGGCGCGATCGCCCGCTCCGGGCCGGGGAATGTCCCACCGACCTCGTAGAGGGTCTCGTCGGGTTGACGATCGCTGCTGAGCGGCACGGTGATTTCCACACCGCAGCGCCGAGCGAGATCCGTACGCCACTTGGCCTCTCCCCCGCAGACGATCGCCGCATCGATGCGACCGGAACTGATTCCAACGAGAGCCCGATTGATCAGCGCCTGCTGCGGCACCCCCAAGTCGGCAGCCACCGTGTGGGCTTCCACGCCGAGTGCGTTCGCGACGTCTTGCGCAACGTTGTGCAAGCCTGAACTACCGCGGGTGGCTCCAATCCACGAGACTTGCGAGCCGACCGAATGAGATCCTGAGTCGAATACCGCCTCGCGAGCGGCCTCGACCACGATTTCTGAGTCATCGAAGCCGAGCCCGGGCTCACTCAACCGCTGATTGATCGCGCCGACACCTACGAGTACAGGAGTCAAAATCGTTCCCGCCATGCCCGTGCCCTTACTCTCGCGAAGACATGTTCTCGAGTGTTCGCTCCATCATCTTGCGAGCGACCATGGGACCGGCGTTTTGGTTCTGTCCGGTTATCAAATTGCCATCGGCAACCACATGGTTGGCCAACATGTCGCGTCGTTTCGTTTCCGACTCGAACAGCGCTCCGGCCTTTCGAAGTTCCGTCTCGGGATGCTGTGGCGTCGACGAGATCCCCAGTTCATGAACCTGCTTGTCGGTTACGGCCGTGATGCGACGCCCCTTCACCAGCGGCTCGCCGGATTCGCTCAGGCCTCTCAGCAATCCGAGGGGGCCGTGGCAGACACCGCCCAATACAGACCCATTGGCGGCGGCAACCGTGACCTGGCGACCGACCACGTCTGAGATGCCGAGATCGAATGCTGCACCCCACCCGCCGGCGAAGAAGACAATGTCGTAGTCAGCCATGTCGAGGTCGCCGATGGCAAGGGAGTTGGTGACCAGTTCCTTGGCATTGTCGTCAGCGAGAAAACGGTCGTCATGAACGCTTCTGATCACCGGCTTGAAGCTCAGCGGATCGAAGGGAATCTCACCCCCGAGCGGCGAGGCGATATCCACCTCCATGCCGGCGTCGAGAAACACGTAGTAGGGCGCCGTGAGTTCGGATCCGAACACACCGGTTGGCTTGCCGATGGCGAGGGTGCCGTGATTTGTCGCCACAACCAGAGCCCTGTGTCCCCGCAGGTCAAGATCACGCGAATCCGTGTCTTCGGGATGCAGCCCGAGCCTTTGAATGAAACGACGCAGTGCTCTCGCCGGTCGGGGCGGGCGTACAAATTTTGGCGTAGACGAGATCGGCCGTGGGGCGTAGTCCCAAGGTTGATTTCGGGTGTGCACCTTCTCCGCGCGAACCCGACTGAGTTCGGCCTCCATGTGCCGGCGCACGGCATTGGCAATTGGATCGTCACACCGATTGAGCGCTTCGATCGGATCGGCGGTGAGGTCGTAGAGCTCCCACTGATCCGGTATCGGTTCCGTGCGATAGATCGGACCCTTGGGGGTTCGTGCCGACAGCGCCCGCTCGCCGGGTTCCGCCCAGGTGGCTGGGTCGTCGAAGGTGCGCGCCAATTTCCACATGTGCCCATCGGGGTCGACCGACGTGTCGACCACCGCAACAATCGCTTCGACGTTGGTGGCCGCGTGCGGAAGCACTTTGATCTGTGTGAAATACGAGACCTCAGTTTTCCCTCGGGCTCTCGCTACAGCACTGGCCGAACCCTCACCCTCGAGCATGTTGTCACGGGTGATCAGGTACACCGGGTCCGGTGCGGGTCGGGTTGACGAATCGGTGATGAGTCCGCTCAGATCGCGACCGGGGAGAAGATGAACCTCGGTGTGCGTCTCCTTCAGATGGTCGGACAGCTCGGCTTGGTCTACGCCTGCCACCCCAAGCAGAGTGGGCAGCAGATCCACGTGGCTGGTTGGCAGGTCGTCGATGACAGCCGCCGACGTGGCACGAGCCCCGACGCGAGCAATGCGGAATGGGACTCTGGTCGACTCGTCATACACCTGATACCACTTCTGATGAAGCCCTCCATGGGAGCCGAGCATGTCCCCATGGTCGGAGCTCAGGACAATCACCGCATCGTCACTGCCTTGATCGCTGACCGCCTTGCGGACGCGATCTATTGGGCCATCGACATCATGATGAAGCCGGTAGTAGAGCTCTCGGTAGGCATCCGCATTCTTCTCGTAGGCCCGGCGGACGATCGGAGCCGGTCCATAACCGCTGTAATACGCATCCCGATACGCGATTTGCGTAGCCGGTTTGGTGGCAAGATCTTCGGAATCGGTGGGTGAGGCAGCGATGGCGGGCGGAGGGCACAGCGAAGGGGTGAGAGGCAATCGACCTCGCACCACCAGAGGCCACAACACGATGTCGTGGGGGTTCACAAACGAGCACACGAGCAGGAACGGCCTCTTGGCATCAGCATCGCCAGCGGCTCTGAGTTTGTAACGGTCGGAAAGCCACGACACCACCCGATCCGCTGTCAGAGGATCACGAACAAAACCCGAGTTGCCCACCCATCCGCCGTGGGGCTCCGGTCCGATCCATCCACTGAAGCCGAATTCATCAAGGGGATCCGCGTCGAGATAGGCCTGGACGGCATCGGGGATCGGGGAGCCGGTTGCGGTATTCGTGGGCATCGGGCGACCATCGACCATGATGTCGGCGTGGCTCACGTGCCACTTTCCGTCGTAGTGAGTGTCGTACCCGGCAGCTCGAAACCAGTCGCCCATCGTGGGCACCTCACCGGGGCGCAGCCACCGCATCCGGGCGTCGTCGGCCAATTTGCCCAGACCGTCGGTCTGGCTGACCCCATGGACGTCGGGGTATTGACCGGTGAGTATGCACGGTCGGCTCGGTACGCATGCGAGCGAGGCGACGTAGTGGCGACGGAAATCGACTCCGTGGTCGGTGAACCAACGATGACCGGTGAGATTGTCGTGTCTCCACTGTTCAATCTCCGAGCTCTCGTAGCTCGGGGCGGCGCGTTCCTCGTCGGTGAGGATCACAACGATGTCCGGGCGTTCGCTGGAAGAACCTGTTGTCATTTGCGCTCCTGGGATGGGTGGTCAGCGATGTTCGAGCGCCGCGGCGAGGCCCTCGAGCATTGCGGAATTGGCTGATGCGAACCTTCGGACCACGGCCCTTGCCGCCAACTTCGCCGGCGGACGCGGGCCGGCGATGATGTTGACGGTGAGTGTCACCATGGTGGCATCGCCGTCGGCCGACAGGTTCCACGTATTTTCGGCGAGTGCCACCACCGGAGGGAGTCCATCGATGCGATATGAAATCGATCGACCTTCGTCCCAGATTGTGGCGGTCTCAACGAGGGTGGTGCGCCCCACCTGAACCCTCCTCGACGTGCCAACGCCCTCGGTTTGTGAAGTGAGATAGGTGCTGTGATCGACCGCGGATGCCCACTCGCAGATGCGATCGAATTGAGCGAGAAGTGCCCACACTTCGTCCGGCGATGCCGATATTCGTCTTGACTGTGATGCCGTCGTCATCGGTGACCGGGGGCCATGTAGAACCACACCGGGAAGGGCCCTCCCGAGTCCTTGATCGCGTTGCGTGCGGCCATGACGGTGTGTCCGGCTTCGGTGTCTTCGTAAAACCATGCCTCGGCCGCGCGACCGCCAGGAGGAGGACCGTCGACCAATTGAATCGACGCCTCCTCGTAGTAGGCGCGGATGTCGTGAACAGCCTGGATGGTGTTGCCGCCGGGAAGGTCGACCGAATTCCAGTCGGCACCGTCGGCAATCTGCTGGAATGCTTGTAGCGCCGTGGGAATGCCATCGACATCCACGACTCGCCCTACCGAAGTCACCCCACGCGCCGCCAATTCCCTGTCGTATGCCCGGCGTATCCCGTTCGCCTCGTCGATGCATGCCGGAAGCGACGGATCGAAGCGGGCGGGCATGGCGCAGGTCAGGGCCTGTGACGACTCCTCGATCACCTCGGGGTGGTCGACCAACACCGGTCCCGACTCCTCGGCCAGCAGCGCGAAGGCTCTCGACAGGACATCGTGCTGAAATCCGATGTCACCTGGCTTCCCGAGCGGCCGGCCGAGAGGGAACTCGCAGTAGAGCGCTCGCGGAGGATGGAGTTTCTCGACAACGGGCCTCATCGAAGCCAAAACGATCGTGGATATGCCACGAGCCTCGAAGACGTGTGCGAGCGTACCCACGGTACGCGTGCACAAAGGTCAAACAGGCGTGAGCAGCACCACGTCGACACCATCAGCCTTCAGCTCCTCCGCGGCCGCCGGCCCGGAATCCATACGGATGGTGGCCACATCATCGGGTTGATTTCCGGCGAACGATATGTGCTGCGATGCGACGCTGCCGATGGTGCCATCCGCGGCAAGTTCGTTGAGTCGATCGATCGGATACACGACGTTGAGATCGATGACGAATCCGGAACGATCGAAATTGGGACTCCAATGTCCCATTACCAAGTCGCGAGCCTCGGTCGGAATCATCCGGTAACTGGTGTCTCCCTGACTGAACGCATCGTCGCCGGAGCGGTGGAGCGCGGCCGATGTCACGATTGCCACTCTCGAATCGGCGAGCGGCCCGGGCCTCGTAAACGCGGTGGTCGGAAAGTCGGGCACCGGCAAAGCCGCCGCATACTCTCGCATTGTCTGGTCACCAGACACTGGAACCTCCACTTCTCGACGCTCGTGGCAACTTACAACTGCCATACTCTGTGCCACAATCGTGGCGATTCGAGGTGAGTGATGAAAAACAATCTGGGACTGTTTGTTGCAAAGCGCGCGTTGCTGAATCCCGGCACCGAGGCTGTGGTCGACGTGGCGAGTGGCAAACGATTCACGTACTCCCAACTGAACGAGCGATGCAATCGCTTTTCCAACGGCCTGGGTCAGATCGATGTCGGCAAAGGCGACCGTGTGGCCACATTGCTGATGAACGGTCCGGAATTCGTGGAGACGTTCTTCGGCAGCGCAAAGATCGGCGCGGTCATCGTGGCCCTCAATTGGCGTCTGGTCGCCGATGAGTTGTCGTTCATTCTCACCGACAGCGGCGCCCAAGTGCTCATCTTCGACTCAGCGTTTGGGGACGTCGTGAGTGAGCTCCAATCACGCGGGAGTGACGGCACGCAGGTAACGCAATGGATACACGTCGGCGACGTCGAGGACCGTCCCGATTTTGCGATCGGTTACGAGGATCTGATGACTCGCGCTTCAATCGACGAGCCCGAGGTGACCGCATCAGGCAGTGACCTCATGTTCATCATGTACACCTCCGGCACGACCGGGCTTCCCAAGGGCGTGATGCACAGCCATGACACCGCTATCTGGTCGGTTCTCACCGCGAACGCCACGGCCGATGTTCGTTACGACGATCGCTATCTGATCAGCCTTCCCCTGTTTCACGTTGGCGCACTAAATCCTCTGATGAGCATTTTTCACAAGGGAGGAACCGCGGTGATCATGCGCGAGTTCGACCCGGTCAAGATCTGGGAGGTGTTCCGTGACGAGAAGATCACGGTCACCCTCGCCGTGCCGGCGATGCTGAATTTCATGCTCATGACCTTCGATCCTGCCGTCCACGACGTCTCCAACTTGCGGTGGGTAATGAGCGGGGCCGCGCCTGTGCCCAAGGCGCTGGTCGAGACCTACGTCGAAATGGGCATTGAGATTCATCAGGTCTACGGGCTCACCGAAACCGGTGGGCCGGCGTGCCTGATATCCCCCGACGACGCGATCAGCCACGCCGGATCAACCGGCAAAGCCTTCTTCCACACCGACGTGAAGGTGATCGACGACGAGGGCAACATCGCAGGTGCCGGGGTTCCCGGTGAGGTGCTGATCCGTGGTCCGCACGTCATGGTCGGCTACTGGAATCGCCCCGAGGCCACAGCCGAGGCGTTGGTCGACGGCTGGTTGATGAGCGGCGACGTGGCCGTGATGGATGCCGACGGTTTCGTCTACATACAGGATCGTGTCAAAGACATGATCATTTCGGGAGGCGAAAACGTCTACCCCGCCGAAATCGAAAATGTGATCCACGGTCTTGACGGCGTGGCCGATGTGGCGGTGATCGGAAAGCCTTCCGAGCAGTGGGGAGAGACCCCGCTGGCCATCATCGTCAAGCAAGACCCTGAACTCACACCTGAACAAATCCTCGAATGGTGCGACGGCAAGCTGGCCCGATTCAAACAGCCCCGCGAGGTCGTGTTCACCGACACGATCCCCCGCAACCCCACAGGGAAGATCCTCAAGCGCTTGTTGCGCGACGATTTCCTCTGAGTCGGCTCACCGAGTCAATCGAGCCGGCTGGACAGCCACGCTCCAACCAACACGATCACCGTGCCCAAGAGGGCTGTCCAAGCAATGGCCTCATCGCGGAATACGACTCCGAGCACAATTGACACCGCCGGCATCACGTAGGTGATCACCGACGTGCGAACCGGGCCAACTCTTCCGGTGAGAGTGGCAGCCATCACAAACGCCAGACCGGTACCGCCCGCCCCGAGAACGAAGCAGGCAAGCAACGGGCCCCAGGCGAAATGAGAAGATGGCAGTCCCACCGCGCCATATGGAATCGACATGACTGTGGCAAACACGAGGGCCCGCGAAACCACCGGGAGTGATCCGTACCGGTGCTGCAGCGGTCCGGCGATGTTGACCGCCACACCGTAGGACGACACGGCCACAACGACGAGAACCACCCCGAGGGCGTTGCTACCGGCCCCACTCGCCTCGGGCACTCCGATGAGGAGGATCCCAAGCATCCCGAACAAAACGCCGAACAGTCGACGAGGGCCCGTGCCCACGGAGAAGAACAGCCAAGAGACCAAAACCGTCATGAGGGGCATGGCGCTGTTGAGCATTCCGGCCATCGACGAATCAATCCACTGCTCCGCCACGGGGAACAGCGTGAGAGGAAACGCCATCCAGGCGAATCCGAGCAACGCAACGAGCTTGAGATCGTGTCGATCTATTCGAGCGCGTGATGCCGGCAAGAACGCCACGGTCGCTGCACCGAAGGCGATCCGCAGAAATGTGACGACGCCCGGTGCGAAGGCATCGAGGCCGATCGCCATGAACAGAAAGGACGCCCCCCAGATACCGGCAACGCCAACCAAAAGTCCCCAATCGAGCAACACCATCGGTGGTTCGCTTGTCGTTGTAGTTGACGTGGTATCGCTCATTGGGCCAACGCTATTGCCGGTGATCCGACATCTTCGGACATTGTTCGGTCGAGCATGACGAAATTCACCACGCGGTAGCGCGCCAGCGAGGCACACTGTGGAATGGGCGACGGGGGCACCAATCAGGACACGGCGCAACCCGTGAGTCGGATGGTCCACGCCGGCTTGTTCGCCATAGCCGCATCGATCGGCATGGTGTTCGCACTTCTCGCCGAGATTCAAGACGCCCACCATCTGAGCAGTTCGACGCT
Source organism: uncultured Acidimicrobiales bacterium (assembly GCA_964533595.1). GTDB lineage: Bacteria > Actinomycetota > Acidimicrobiia > Acidimicrobiales > Aldehydirespiratoraceae > SZUA-87. The sequence continues at coordinate 49,287 of CAZHMP010000010.1, forward strand.
GGGCGTGATCGCCGCAGTGTCGTTCTTCGCCAGCGTGGGGAGCCAAATTGCTCTTGCCCCGCTCGCCGATCGAGGTCACGCCAGACAACTCATGCTCGGGGCCGTTGCTTTGGCAGCGGTCGGGGTGATGGGGTTCGCAGTTGCCACCACAGCTTGGCAGTTCATACTGGCTCGATCGCTCTCCGGCCTGGCGTTCGGCGCGTACGCACCAGCCGCCCGAGCACTGGTGAGCGCATCCGACCCGAGCCGAGCCGGCGCGCGTCTCGGTTCTCTCGCCGGCCTCGAAACCACCGGCTTCATCGTCGGGCCCGGGATCGCGGCCGGCATCGTTGAGTTCACCAATCTCGACGTGCCATTTGTTCTGATGGCTGTGATCCTCGCGGCGATCCTCCCGGCCATTGCACGCGTCAACGTTGCCGAGTCGCCTGGCCGCCCCGGCAAGCAGTCGTCGATCACCGGAATCACCTCGATACTCAGACGCCGTAACGCTCTGGCCGCAGTCATACTCTCGGGCGCACTGGTGCTCCCGGCCGGAATGTACGAGGCCATCTTCGCCAGGTTCATGACCGACATCGGCTCCGACACCTGGTTCATCGGTTTGAGCCTCAGCCTCTACGGGATCCCATTCGCGCTCACCGCCCCGATAGCAGGCCGGGCCGCCGACCGACTCGGTCCATTACGGACGATTCCCATATCGGTCGCGGTCATCGTTCCCCTCACAATCATCTACGGACACCTCACCAGGCCCGGATTGGTGATGAGCCTGGCCATGATGGAAGCGGTGGCCAACGGTGCCGCCATGCCTGCCGGACAGGCACTGATGGCATCGGCCACCACGGACGGCGAAAGAGCAACAGGGCAAGGCATCGCGGCGGCCGCCGGACAGATCGCGGCCGGATTCGCGGCGCTTGCGTCGGCTCCCCTCTACGACACCCACGGCCCGGAGGCCACATTTACGATGGTGGGAATCGCTGTGTTGGCTCTGGCCGGATTGGGGATGGCGATAGGGCTCAGCGCGGGCGGTCGAGGCCGGCGCGCTCGCTACGACACACGTCGTGTTGCACACATCCCGGGAGATGGTCGTTGACCAACCCCATGGCCTGCATGAACGCGTAAGCGGTGGTGGGGCCGACGAAGCTCCATCCACGCTTCTTCAGATCTCGCGCCAGCGCGGTCGATGTCGGCGTAGTGGCCGGCAACGGGAATTCTTCGCCCCGCTCGCCTTCCGGAGCACTCGGCTCGAATCCCCAAAAGTAGGAAGCCAACGATCCGAACTCGTCCACGACCTCGATGGCCCGACCGGCGTTGTTGATCGTCGATTCGATCTTGCGGCGATGCCGGACGATCCCCTTGTCGTGCAGAAGCCGATCGACGTCGCCGTCGCCGAATCGAGCCACAGTCTCCGGGTCGAATCCGGCGAAGGCCTCTCGAAAGTTGTCGCGTTTGCGAAGGATCGTCAGCCAGGACAAACCCGACTGGAACCCCTCGAGGCAGATCTTCTCGAAGAGTTTGGTGTCGTCGACCGTGGGCCTCCCCCACTCGTCATCGTGGTAGGCGAGGTAGTCGCCGTCGTTACCCGCCCACCAACATCGGTCGATCCCATCGGCCCCCGTGCGAATCCATCGACTCATGAGGCCAACAGCACGCCGAGATACATCGCGGTGACGCCGGCGGCCAAAGCAAGCGCTCCGGTGATGCCGCGCACCGCGGCCGAGTTGGCGTTGGAGTGAATGGCTGCCGCGCCACCGGACAACGCCACCACCAGAAGCTTGACACCAAGCACCGCGCTGTAGCCAGAAGACACGGAGTCGAGTTCGAGTCCGGCCATGATCCAGATTCCCGTGATCACCGTGAGCCCGTAGAACGGCCAAGCCAGACGTCCGAATTGCGCCGCGGCTTTCCGCGGAGCGTCAGGCGAGATCTTGCGAAGCACCGGCACCAGGCTCGCCATCAACAATTGGCCCCCGATCCAGACGGTCGCTCCGAAGATGTGAAGAAAGATTCTGACAGATTCGATGTCTACGTCGATCACTCGGGAAATCTACCGACCGGCGGCGCCAGCTGCGAGGCGATTCGATCGATGTTGTTCAGCCCGTCGCACAAGATCGTCGAAGAGCGGGCCGCCTTCGGCCGGGTCGAGCAATTCCGGATGCCACTGCACAGCCAAAAGGTCGACTCCGTCGAGGCTCTCCACCGCCTCCACGAGTCCCTCAGGCGATACCGCTGTTGGCCGCAGCGAATCGGCCACCCGGTTCAGTGACTGGTGATGAAGCGAGTTCACAACGAGCGAAGTTGCTCCATAGATCGAAGCCAGACGGGAGTCGGGTTCGACATCGATCGGATGGCGATGCTCGAGTGGTCGAACCATCTCCTCGTAGGTCGGGTGGTGGACACTGCCATTCGCCTGGACCTGCTGGACCATGTCACCGCCGTAGGCAATGTTGATCACCTGCAGCCCCCGGCAAATGCCCAGCACGGGAATGTTGGCATCCGCGGCGGCGGCGAACAGCGCAATGTCGGACTCGTCGCTCGATCGTGACACATCGCGACTGTCGGACATCTCAGCGCCGTAGACAGCGGGGTCGAGGTCCTGCCCGCCCGTGATCACGACGCCATCAACCGCATCCAGCAATGCAGGAATCTCAGCGGGATGGGGGTGCGGAGCGATGATCGGCACGCCACCCGCAAGTCGAACCGCTTCGATGTAGGAGCGATTGAGTGTCTCCAAATCTGTCGCCTCGCCCGCCGGCGTGGGCAGATATCGCCTCCACGAATTCAGAAGAATTGTGGGCCCCAACCCGTCGCTCTCGACCAACCTGATCACCTCGACGCCGTGACTCGTTCCACTGGAGATTTCGTCCGCCGGGCCAAGATATCGGGGCCAGACGAGGCCGAGGCTTGACCAGCGCTGCCACACCGATCAAGCCTCGTATCCCTGGAGGGGGAAGAAGCCGAAGCTCCAATAGTTACTCATCGGCTGCGGAAGCCGATTGTTCACCTAACCCACCGAGAACATAGACCATTTGCTGACATATTTCGAAACCAGATCGCAACATTTCGTAAAACTTCTGGCGAATATTGGGCCAAATGCGTCGATTTCGTCACAATGTGGTGGCATCAGCCACTCTCAGAGACTTACCCAACCGTTTTCTTGCTCAATCGATCTGACCGCACCGGCCGCCCGCAACACCGATTCCACGCTCTCATGGCGGGCCAAAGCCTTCAGAAACTCAATTGTGGGAAAGATGGCGTCCAAATCACCGGTATCGATTCGACGCAGAACGTCGCCGGGTCGTTCCCACCAAGCATCTGTCAACTCCATCCGGTCGGGAACGACTTCGCCGCCGCCATAGCGCGCCACAAAGAAATGTGTGTCGTAACGACGCGGCGCGCCCAGCGGGGTCAGCCACCAGCCAACATGAGGTATCGACGCGGGATCCACCGGTGTTGGCCCACCAACCCACAAGCCAACCTCCTCTGAAGTTTCTCGTAATCCGGCATGGAGAAGCGCGGCCGCGGCTTCGGTGTCCACCCCGTCGATGTCGGCCGACGGAACGATCCGCCTGGCTTCCGGGCTCCGATCAGTGTCGTCGACCGCGCCGCCAGGGAACACAACCATGCCGGGCACAAACCCGGAACTGAGACGACGCCTGCCGATCAGCACGTGAAGATCCGGCCGATCGTCGATGACGAGGATCGACGCGGCTTGTCGAATCGGGACCTCTTCCGGACTCACTCCAGCACCCAGTCGACCGACGCCGGAGTCGACGCACACGATGTGTCGAGCAGCTCTCCCGGACGCGACACGAACGACAAAACAATGTCACCGATGCAGTCGTTGCCGATCCAGATGCCGTGGCCGCGTCCGGCCTGTTCCACGATCGTCGAGCGACCGAGGTGCTCGGCGACGCCGCGAGCGTAGATGGCGGGTGTGATCGGATCGAACCCTCCTGACAAGAGCAGCGTTGGGATGTCGCTGTTGACTGGCAGCACCTCATCCGGCGACGCCGCACCGACCTTCCACGGGCGACAAGACTCTGAGATCGGTGGCAGCGCTATGGCCGCGGCGAACGGGGTCAGGTTGGACGGAGGGGCGGACGCAAATGGCGCTCGATCATGGCATTGCACGGCGAAATACGTGGCCTCGTCACTCGAGTCAGCCGAGGACGACATGATGAGGCTTCCCAGACGGGCCGCCCACCGGGCCACATTCGGATCTCGCCTATCGATCCCCGCGAGCATCCACGGGATGTAGGAAGTTTCAAGATCGCCGTAGAGCATCAGGAAGGTGAACACTGCGAGTCGTTGGCCATCGATGATCGTCTCCGGCGCGCCTCCTCCTTCGGCAACGAAGATCGGGTCGACATCGAGTTCTTTCACCAGACGATTGAGCGTGGATGCCACCCCGTCAATGACTCCGGAGCAGCCCGAGTCTGCTCGACACGCCGCGTCGACGGCGTTGATCGCACGGTCGGAGGAAAACGCGATCGCTTCGTCCACGTCAAGGTCGGGAGGATCGACCCCGTCGATCACCGCGGCCACCAGGCCGCTGGCAGACCTGCGGAGGAGTTCGAGGGCGATCGTGGTGCCGTAGCTGACTCCATAGACCGTCCAACGATCGTGACCGAGCCCGACCATCACCGACTCGACGTCGGCAGCCAGCGTCGCCGTGTTGGTGGCCTCGAGCACGCGATCACCTGTCAGCCTGGCCGAACACGTCGAGTATGCGTCCAGCTCCTGCTCGAGCGCGGTGTCGCTGTCGAGGCTTAGTAGAGCCGTGGTGATCTGATCGGCCTCCGGGCAATTGAAGTCGTCGGTGCCGAACCCAGTTCCCCTCTGGTCCACGAAGATCTGAGTGAACGGCCTGGGGGGAAACCAGGTCGAGAGTTCTGAACTGGCCCCACCGGGACCTCCCTGGAGGATCGCAACCGGGGTAGGGAAACTTGGATCCAACCCTTCCATTATCGCGAAGGAGATTTTGGTGGTCGGGCTGTCCGGCGTATCGGCTTCGATCAGCACCGTCGCCAGGCCGCACGAGATCGCAGACGCGGCAATATCACTCGGGCAATCGATCATCTCGATCGCTGCCGGATACGGCTCAGTCGGGTCGGGCTCGTTCGATCCGGGGTCGCCAATCCCGCCACCAGAAGTCGTGGGAGGGGCAGACGTCGGCGGAGTTGTGGTAGTCGGCGCTGCCGAAGTCGGCGGATCCGGCGACAAGTCGATCGAATCGAAGACGCTCGCATCGGAACATGAAGTCGACGCCAGCGCCAACAACAGTACGACTGTAGTGAACCGCGACCTCACAAGAGTTGGTCGGTCACCGGATATGGGACCTCACGAATCGAAGACAATTCTGCCAATCCAGTCGGCCACCAGGGCCGGCTTTTCGACCCCCTCGATCTCGACAGTGATCGTGCGCGTCGAGTTGATCGCTGATCCCTTGAGCTCGACGCTTTTCACCAAGCTGTGAGCTCTCACCCTCTTGCCGGAATTGACCGGATTGATGAAGCGAACCTTGTCGAATCCGTAGTTGATTCCCATGAGCACACCGTTGAGTGGTGGCATCTCGCTGGGCACCGATGACGTGAGGTGGGTGAGCATCGACAAGCTCAGAAACCCATGGGCGATGGTGCCGCCAAACGGCGTTTCCGCGGCTGCCCGCTCAGGGTTGACGTGGATGAACTGGTGGTCGATGGTGCAATCGGCGAACTGGTTGATCTGGTCCTGGGTGATCTCGAACCATTCACCGTGGCCCTCGTCTCTTCCCTCCGACGGCTTGATCAATTCGTAGGCGGCGGCTGCGTTGCTCATGGTTGACTCCTCGTATCTGATCCGGTCGGGTCCGTGTTCCCCGCAACCCTAGACACAGTCACCGCCTCAACGCCCCTTCGAGCAGATCGATCGAGGGGTCGACGGCGGCACCCGTCCGCGTTGCCACGACCAACTGCCGGGTGGCGATCACGCGACCACGTGTCAGATGGTCGCCATGGCCTTCACCTTGAACGACCGGAAGAACCGTCCAACCGAGCCCGAGGCCCACCATCGACCGCAGCACGTCGGGCTGATGCGACTCGGCCACGATCTCGATAGGGGCACCCAACTCGGTGAGAGCGTCGACGATCAGCATTCTTGTGTGGCTTCCCCTCGGGAACATTACCCAAGGGCCCCACTTAGCGGCCGGTCGTGTTACGTCTTCTCCACCGGAGTAGACCGCCAACTCCTCGACCAAGAGGGGCGCGGTCTCAATCCCGGCCACTGGAGCGGGCGGTTGCACACACACGGCCATGTCGACCCGGCCTGCAGTCAAGTCATCGATCAGCGCGCTCGACGGGGCCACCGCCAGGTGCATGTCGATACCTCGATGCTGCCGCTTGAACTCGCGAAGGACATCGGCGAAGTGCCCCACCGCAGCAGCATCGATCATGCCAACCCGCAGCTTTCCGATCGATCCATCGCGCGTGCGATCGACCCATCTGGCCAAGTCTGCAGTGAGGGCAACGACTTGTCGGGCGTGGGCCAGAACCTCCGATGCCCCCGGCCGGATCAGGCGTCGCCGGCCGGTTCGATCGAACAGCGGTATCCCGACGCGGCGCTCGAGTTCGGCCAGCCCTTGCGAAAGCGCAGATGCACTAACGCCGACATCGACAGCAGCTTCGGACCAGGTGGGGAAGTCGGCGACCGCCACCAAGTACTCGAGTTGGCGTATGGAAATATCGGGGAGGGAGCCTTGCACCCTCGCATTATAGTTCAGACCTTCTTAACCAACTGATATCACTGTGAAGAAGTGCTTACAGTCATCGACATGACCGCACGAAACATCGCACCGGCAACCGGAAAGCTCGGGGTTCTGACTCCGGGCATGGGCGCCGTCTCATCAACATTCATGGCCGGAGTTCTGGCCGCCCGCAAGGGCCTCAACGCCCCGATCGGCTCGATCACCCAGATGGCCAACATCCGTCTCGGCACCCGTGACGAGAACCGGAATCCGAAGATTCGTGAGTTCGTCCCACTTGCCGAACTCGACGACCTCGTTTTCGGGGGCTGGGATCCGATAACCCCCAACGCTCTCGAAGCGGCGCGCACCGCCGGTGTGCTCGAAGGCTCCGACCTGTCAGCCATTTCCGGTGAACTCGAGGGCATCACCGCCATGGACGCCGTGTTCGACCAGAAGTGGGTCACCCGGCTGGAAGGTGTGAGGGTCAAGGACATTCCCTCGAAGTGGGATCAGGCCCAAGCACTCATCGCCGACATCGAAAACTTCAGGGTCGAAAACGGTTGTGATCGCCTGGTCATGGTCTGGTGCGGTTCAACCGAGGCGTACCAAGAACCGTCGGCCGTTCACGAATCCGTCGCGGCCTTCGAAGCCGGGCTGAAAGCCAACGACGAAAACATCGCCCCCAGTCAGATCTATTGCTACGCGGCGCTGCAAAGCGACGTTCCATACGCCAACGGCGCGCCAAATCTCACCGTCGACACCAAATGCATGATCGAACTGGCCGAGACTCGTGGCCTGCCCATCATCGGCAAGGACTTCAAAACCGGCCAGACCCTCATGAAGACCATGCTGGCACCGGGTTTCAAGGCCCGAATGCTCGGTGTTCGCGGCTGGTTCTCAACCAACATCCTTGGCAACCGCGACGGAGAGGTGCTCGATGCCCCGGAGAACTTCAAGACCAAAGAGGTCTCCAAGCTGGGCGTGATCGGCTCCATCCTCCAACCCGACGTCTACCCGGACCTGTACGACGAGATCGACCACGTTGTCCGTATCAACTACTACCCCCCGCGCGGCGA
>CAZHMP010000011.1:0-50405 GCA_964533595.1 uncultured Acidimicrobiales bacterium
TGGATAGGCCGTCACGGTTCTGGTAAGGCCTTTGAGATCGGCGGCCCGGCTGTCGGTCCTCTCATGATCTCGGTCGTGTTGCTGGTGTTCGCCACATTCTCGGTGCTCAGAGGCACCATCATGAACAACCTCTGGTGGGTGTTCACCGTCACAGCGGTGTCCACCGCAATGGGATTGGCAATCGCCGTGCTGGCCGACCGAGGCCGATTCGAGTCATTGGCAAAGTCGATCATCTTCATGCCGATGGCCGTGTCGTTGGTCGGTGCCAGCATCATCTGGCGGTTCATGTTTGTGGCCCGCAACGAGAACAAGCCTCAAACGGGTGTGCTCAATGCCCTCTGGGTCGGACTCGGACGTCTGAGTACCGGAAGCGGGCTGCCCACCATCATTTTCGGATTGATGTTGGCGTTGCTGGCGATCGGTACTTTGGCGATGTTGTCGAAATCGTTGGTGCGTCGCCAATGGAATCGCATCCCACTCCTCGCCGTGGGATTCGCCGGCTTGTCGTGGTTCCTCATCCGATATCTGGGTTCCGGTGTTGGTGGCATTCGAACCAATGCCTCGGGCGTGTTGAAGGCCAACCCGATTCTGTTCGTGCAGGAGCCTCCTTTCAACAATGTTTGGCTGATGGTGATTCTCATCTGGATCGAGACCGGATTCGCGATGGTGATTCTGTCTGCAGCTATCAAGGCCGTGCCGGCCGAGCTCAATGAAGCGGCGCGCGTTGATGGCGCCACCGACTCTCAAATCTTTTGGCGTGTCACGCTGCCCCAGATCGCCACCACGATCGGTGTGGTCGTCACGACGTTGATCGTGCTCGTAATGAAGGTGTTCGACATCGTGAAGGTTGTCACCAACGGCAACTTCGGCACGCAGGTTCTGGCCAACGACATGTTCCAACAGGCCTTCTCGTTCGCCAACACGGGCCGAGGTGCAGCATTGGCTGTCATCCTGTTCCTGTCGGTGTTGCCAGTGATGTATTTCAATATTCGCAAGATGCAAGCTGAGGAGGTCTGACATGACCGCAGTTGGATCTCCGCCCGACACGACCGGACCCACCGGAGCGATCTATCGCTTCCTCAAAGGCATTCCCACGTGGGTCTTGTGGCTGATAGTGAGTATCTGGAGCCTCCCCAGCGTGGGTTTGCTGGTCAACTCTTTCCGCACGCGCGACGCGCAACGCGCCGGCGGCTGGTGGAAGGTGCTCAGCGGTCAGGGTGGCTTCACCTTCGACAACTACAACACCGTTCTGAGCGCCAGCGCCACCGCAAAGCTCACTGATTCCCTGCTCAACTCGTTCGCCATTGCCGTTCCGGCCACCATCATTCCGATCGCGATAGCGGCGTTCGCAGCGTATGCGTTCGCGTGGATCGACTTTCGCGGACGCAAGTTGGCGTTCATCGCCACCGTCTCTTTGCTGGCTATTCCCCTTCAGGTTGCACTGATCCCGTTGCTGCAGCTTTACGTGGGTGGCGCTCACTCCACACTTCCATTCCTGCACAAGACAATCACCCTGGTGCCCGACTTCGATCTGGCCGGCACCACCACCGCGGTCTGGCTCACCCACGCCGGGTTTGCTCTGCCGTTCGCCATTTTCTTGCTCCACAACTACATTTCGCAGCTGCCAGCCGACCTGTTCGAGGCTGCACGTATCGACGGCGCCGATCACTTCACCATCTTCTGGAGGCTTGTTCTTCCGCTGTCGGTGCCGGTGCTGGCGGCATTCGGGATCTTTCAGTTCCTGTGGACGTGGAACGACTTTCTGATTGCCAACACCATGGCCGGTTCCAATCCCGACGCCATCCCGACAACGATTCGCATCGCGAATCTGGCGGGTGACTTTGGACGCAACGAGCATCTGCTGCCAGCGGCCGCGTTCGTGCAGGCCTTCGTGCCGCTCGGCGTTTTCATTGGCCTGCAGCGATTCTTCGTGAAGGGACTGTTGGCCGGATCGGTGAAGGGCTAACTGTGCTCTGTGGGAAGGTTGTCCCTGAGTCCTGAGGAGGGTGCGGCCATCGATGGCGGGTTGGATGAGCTCGCCAGGCCGACCTCATGAGATGTGATCGGCGCCATAACGGTGTTTGCGGCGTAACCGAATCACCGCTGCACGGTCGCCTCGATCGTCCGGCCGCGTTCGGGTGCTGGATTCCAGCTCGTGACTCACCGGTGGATCACCCCACCCCATCAACCCAGGAAAACCTCCCCGGTCGCTACAACCAGGCGTTCAGTCCCTGATCGCCAGGCGAGTCGTCGGATCGAAGAAGTGAATTCGGGAAGTGTCGACCGCTATGTCGATTTGGTCTCCGGCGCGCGCCGAGCTGCGTGGGCTGAATCTGCCCACTGCCGATCCCATGTTGGTGTGATCCTCGCTGGGTAGGTCTTGTGCCGCGTCGGGGTCGCCGGAATCGACGATTGGTGCATCGATGTCGAAATGGACCATTACCTCGGAGCCCAGCGACTCGACGAGACGGACTGTTGAGCTGAGACGTTGATCGCTGGGGTGGTCGGGTTTGACCGAGGCATCCTCCATGTCTTCTGGTCGGATGCCAACCACGAGCGATTGTCCGACATGTGATTTGAGCCCGGGTCGATCCTGGAAGATCGCCGCGTCCAAGCCCAGTCGTTTGGATCCGAGGGTGATCGAGTCAGACGCCAGAGTTGCTTCGTAGAGGTTCATCGAGGGGGAGCCGATGAAGGCGGCGACGAAGACGTTGTTTGGCAGGTCGTAGAGATTCTGTGGAGTATCGACTTGCTGAAGGACTCCGTCCTTGATGACGGCAACTCGATCGCCCATCGTCATGGCCTCCACCTGGTCGTGGGTGACGTAGAACGTGGTGACGCCAAGATCGCGTTGGAGCTTGGCGATTTCGGCTCGCATTTGCACGCGGAGCTTGGCATCGAGATTCGACAGCGGCTCGTCCATGAGGAACGCCGACGGTTGGCGCACGATGGCTCGGCCCATGGCGACTCGTTGGCGTTGCCCACCCGAAAGCTGTCCGGGCTTGCGATCCAACTGATCGTCAAGCTCAAGGATCGCGGAGGCTTCACGCACCCGTCGGTCGATCTCATCCTTGGGTGTCTTTGCCAGCTTCAACGCGAAACTGATGTTGTCGTAGACGCTCATGTGCGGATAGAGGGCGTAGTTCTGAAACACCATGGCAATGTCGCGGTCCTTGGGGCCGAGATCGTTGACGACCCGGTCACCAATTCGCAATTCTCCGCCTGAGATCTCCTCGAGGCCTGCGATCATTCGCAGTGCGGTGGACTTGCCACAGCCCGACGGTCCGACCAATACCAGAAACTCGCCGTCGATGATCTCCAAATCGAGATCGGTGACGGCTTGGAATCCGTTGGGATAGATCTTGGAGACCCCGTCGAGTACCACTGCTGCCATTTGAGCCTCCTGTCGAGTTCGCAGCGACCATAGTCGACAATGAGAGTGGGGGCTATCCAAGTGGACTGTCGTCGCGGAGGCCGAGGATCTCGTCCGCCCGCCTGAGCTTTGGAGCCGTGATTGCGGCCGCCAGCAGCAGTGTCACTCCACCCACCCAGAAGGGCGATCGAAGTCCGAAGCGCGACGCAAGAAGTCCGCCGGCAAGTGCTCCTACGGGCATCCCGCCCCATCCGAGGAACCGGTAGACACTGTTGACCCGCCCGAGCAGTTGGTCGGGGATGACGCTCTGTCGTAGCGAGACTGTGACGACGTTCCAGATCGTGGCGACGAAGCCGGCCATGGCCAGGGCCGCTGCGGCAGCCCACGAGTTTGACATCGGCGCGATTGCGAGCTGACCGATCGCCGTTCCGAACGATCCGATGAGGAGGATGCGGCCCTTGCCCAACATCTCTGTGAGACGCCCGGCGGTTAGCCCACCGATGACGCTGCCGGCCGCCATTGCCGTGGCCAACAATCCGAATCCGATCTCGTCGAGCCCGAGCATGTCTTGGGCGAACAGAACAAGCACCGAGAATCCGGCCATGAACCCGAGGTTCATGAGTCCCAGAAGCAAAGCGAGAGTACGAAGCAGATCATGGCGCCACAGCCAGCGCACTCCCTCGGCGATTTCTGTGCGAATGGTCGGCCGGGAGGGCGACGATTCGTTCGCGGCGGTATCAGTTGTTCGGGAGGCCCGAAATGACCCGCCGATGCTTGCCATCAGTAGCGCCGCCGCCAAATAGCTTGCGGAGTCGATCCAGAAGGGCACAGACACCGCGGCGGCGACCAAGAATCCACCGAGTGGCGGACCGACGAAGCTGTTGGACACGGTTTCGGCTGCCATGAGCCGCCCGTTGGCGACTTGCAGCTGCTGCTCGGCGACGAGTGAAGGGAGAATCGTCTGGCTGGCGTTGTCGAACATCGTCTCGGCCACACCAAGGGCGAACCCCACGGCATATATGAGGGCGATGCTGTGATTGTCGGTCATCACCGCTGCGGCCAGCCCGCCGACGAGCAACGTGCGGAACAGATCCGTGGTCCACATGACCCGTCGCCGGTCCCATCGGTCGACCAGGGCTCCGGCTACCAGCGCAAAGAGCAGCCATGGGATGCGCATGGCGATGGTGACGCCGGCGACCGTGGTCGGGCTTCGCGTGAGATCGGCTGCCACCAGAGGTAAGGCGATGAAGAAGATCCCGTCCCCGAGATTGGAGATCGCGGATGCCGCGAACAGGCGGTGGAAGTTGTTGCCCAAGGACGAGCCGCGACTGCTCGGTGACGTGTCAGGCTCGGTGTGAATTGATGACTCCAGTGTTGAATCCTGCGAGGTGGAGGCCGCCGTGGAATCGGGCGTGTTCGATCTTGAGGCAGCGATCCATCACGACGCCGAGACCGGCCCGAGTGGCCAGCAACGCTGCCTCCTCGCTCCAGAGCCCCAACTGCACCCAGAAGACGCCGGCTCCCACGTCGATCGACTCCTGAGCCACAACGGGAAGATCGGCGTTGCGTCGGAACACATCGACAATGTCGGGCACGACCGGCACGTCGGCAAGTGAGGGATAGACGGGCTGACCGAGGATTTCGGTCTCTCGGGGATTGACGAGATAGACGTCGAAGTCGGTGGACGAACTGAGAAGGTAGGTGGCCACGAAGTTGCTGGCACGTGCTGGATTGGATGACGCTCCGACGATTGCAATTGATCGGGCACGGTTGAGCATGGAGTAGCGAGCGGTCGGGCCCGGCGGTTCCCACCCGTCGATGGTTGGATGTTCAGCCATCACTTACCTGCCTGGTCGAGTGCTTGGTCGAGATCCCAGATGATGTCATCGACATCTTCCAGACCCACCGAGATGCGAACCATGTCGGGTGTGACCCCCGCTGCCTTGAGTTGTTCGTCGGTGAGCTGCTGGTGGGTGGTGGACGCAGGATGGAGGACCAGGGTTCGGGCATCTCCGATATTGGCCAGGTGGCTGATCATCTCGAGGTGCTCAATGAACCTGGCGCCGGAATCACGCCCTCCCGCCACACCGAAGGTGAACACCGCGCCGGGGCCGAGTGGCAGGTACTTCTCGGCGAGTGCCTTGTGGGGTGAATCGGCAAGGCCTGCGTATCTGACCCAAGCCACTCTCGAGTCGGCCCGCAGCCATTGTGCGACGGCTTGGGCGTTGGCAACGTGTTCTTCCATGCGTTGGGGCAGAGTTTCGAGGCCCTGCAGGAACATGAACGAGTTGAAGGGCGAAAGGCACGCCCCGACATCGCGCAGTTGCTCGGCTCGCACCTTGGAGCAGTATGCGTACTCGCCGAAATTGTCCCACCAACGCAGACCGTTGTAGCTCTCCACCGGCTCCGTCATCTGAGGGAACCTGCCTGATCCCCAGTCGAAGGTGCCGGACTCGACTATCACTCCGCCGATTGATGTGCCGTGTCCACCGATGAACTTCGTAGCCGAGTGGATGACGATGTCGGCACCCCACTCCATTGGCCGGCACAGATAGGGAGTGGCGAAGGTGGAATCGATGACCAAAGGAAGATTGTGGGCATGGGCAATTCCGGCGAGCACCTCGATGTCGGCGATCTCTCCGGACGGGTTCCCGATCGTTTCTGTGTAGAGCAGCTTGGTCTGATCGGTGATTGCGGCCTCGAAGGCCGACGGATCGGCTGCGTCGACGAAGGTCGTCTCGATGCCGAACTTGGCGAGTGTGACCGAGAACTGGGTGACAGTGCCGCCGTAGAGGCTGGCGCTGGCGACAATGTGATCCCCAGCTCCGGCCAGTGCTGTGACCGACAGGAATTCGGCCGCCTGACCGGATGCCGTGGCCACGGCACCGATACCGCCTTCGAGGCTTGCCATCCGCTCCTCGAACGCCGATGTGGTCGGGTTGCCGATTCGGCTGTATATCAGTCCGAATTTCTGCAGGGCGAAGAGATCGGCGGCATCGTCGGTGTCCTCGAAGACGAAACTGCTCGACTGGTATATCGGTACCGCACGTGCACCCGTGGCGGAGTCGGGCTGTCCGCCGGCATGAAGCGCCCGGGTACGAAAGCCCCATTCGTGATCTGTCATCACATGACTCTAGGTGGCGGCCACGCCGCCCTCTAGCCTGACCGCCATGTTCTCGACCCGACTCGACCATGCCCGCCGCATCATGAGCGCCAACGGGGTCGACGTGCTGCTTTTGTCGGTTGGAGCCGATATGCCCTACTTCTGCGGGTATGAGGCGATGCCACTCGAACGTCTCACCATGCTCGTTGTTCCTCGCGACGATGCCGCCACGTTGGTCGTCCCGGCTCTCGAGGCCTCGAGGGTCGTTGATCGCCGTGACGTGTTCTCCATCAGGGCTTGGGGTGAGACCGAGGACCCGATCGCTCTCGTCGCCTCGGCTGCCGGTGCGGCCGGTGTCGCGGCCGTGGGAGATCAAATGTGGTCGGGATTTCTGGTCGATCTCATCGCAGCCATGCCCACCACGTCGTTCACACGGGCATCAACGGTTACCGGCCCGATTCGTGCGATCAAGTCGCCGAGCGAGATCGAGCAGCTACGGGCGGCATCAGCTGCGGTCGATCGAATCGCGGCGCGCCTTCAGGGCGGGGAGATCGATTTGGTTGGTCGCACCGAGGCCCAGGTGTCGGCGGAGTTGAGTCGTCAGATCATTGATGAGGGACATGCCCGGGTGAACTTCGCCATCGTGGCGGCGGGCGAGAACGCGGCCAGCCCCCACCACGATGCCGGTGGTCGCATCATTCGTGCCGGGGAATCGGTGCTCTGTGATTTCGGGGGCACGATGATCGGAGACGACGGAGTCGGATACTGCTCCGACATCACTCGATGTGTGTCCATCGGTGAGCCGGTCGCTGAGTTCGCGGAACTCTACGAGGTGCTCCAAGCCGCTCAGCGAGCTGCCGTTGCAGCGGCCTCGATCGGCACACCTTGCCAGGACGTGGACAAGACCGGTCGTGACATCATCGCGGAGGCTGGTTACGGCCAGTATTTCAATCACCGCATCGGTCACGGAATTGGGGTGGAGGCCCACGAAGACCCATACATGGTCGAGGGGAATCTCACTCCGCTCGCTGCTGGGCACGCGTTCTCCGTGGAGCCGGGCATCTACGTGCCGGGCCGTTGGGGCGCAAGGCTCGAAGACATTGTCGTTGCGGCGGCAGATGGGCCAATCTCGCTCAATCTCGCTGATCACGGCTTGGCTGTGGTTGAGCGATGATCCGAATCGACGCGGCCACGGTGCTCGTTCAATGGGCCGCCGGCGGATGGCTGTTCTTGTGGGTCACATCTCGCGGTCGAGAGGTTGGTCTTGGTTATGGCTGGCTGCAGCGAATCATTTTCTTGATGATGGCGGGAGGATCTCTGGTGGCGGCATTTGCCACCGATCCAACTTGGACTCGCGAGATCTCGACGATGATCTTCATCGCAGCCGGCTTGGTGGCTTTGGTGGTGTCGGTCGTTCGCCGATCGGCGGGTGTGGCGGGTCAACGCGGAGTGGTCGAGAAACGCAGCGAGCGCGTGGCGGCGATGACCGGCATCGACCGGGACGAGCATCGCTTCGCGGTCGGGGCTGCCGAGTTTCCTCCGGTTCTCGATCTGATCGCAGCATCTGTTGGGCTGGTTGCCGTGTTCTTCGGTGGGGTCGCCGCCGGTGATCCTGTGGCTCTCTCGGTGGCCAGAGCGTTGGTGGGATCGTTGTTCCTCGGCGCTGTGTCCGACGCCATGTTGCTCGGCCATTGGTATCTCGTTCAGCCGGGCCTGGCGCGTCGACCGATCTTGGAGTTGGTCAGATGGACCGGTGTTCTGTGGCTCCCGGAGACGATTGTGATGCTGTGGCCAACGGGCATGCTGTCGGTTCTCAACGGCGACATCGACGATGGCTACAACGGGCTGCTCGGGTGGTATTGGGTGGCCAGTGTGGTCACCACCATCGGTCTGGTGGTGGTCACCAGAGCAGCTCTCAAAGAACGTGCATATTCGGCGGTGATGGCAGCCACCGGTTTGATGTATCTGGCGATCTTGAGCGGGTTTGGCCAAGACCTCGTGGCGCGCGTTCTGCTCGCTTAGAGCAGCGAAATCTCGAATAGGGTCGAATGTCACTCTGAGCGTGGGCTCCAATTCCACGCGTGGTGGCTGGATCTGTTACGGTTCCGTCCGGTTGTGGAAAAGTTCCGGAAAGTGTGGACAACTTTCGGGGTTACGGGTGGCTTCAGAATTCGGCCTTCGCGCCGACCGAATCGCAAATCATCGGTCGAGAGAAATGTGGCGCGCAGAGTCTCCCATCGGATTGTCAATCATCGACCATCGCGGCATCGTCACGTTCGCAAATGACTCGATCTGCAAGGTGTTCGATGTCGATAGGTCGAGCGTGCTGGGTCGCCCTCAGCACGTATTCATCGGTGAGGAGCCAATACCGTCGGGCTCGTCACAATCCCGCGATCTGATTCGACATCTCGAACACAGCGACGGGACCCAGACTGACGTCCGATTGCATTTCGAGACGATCTGGCTGGGTGCGACCACCCGCATCTTGGTGGCTGCCACAAGCGTCACCGATACCGAGCAGATGCCTCGCGATGGCGAGACGGGCGATGATCTTCTCGACACCGTTCTTGCACTGTCGAGC
This sequence comes from uncultured Acidimicrobiales bacterium, assembly GCA_964533595.1. Lineage (GTDB taxonomy): Bacteria > Actinomycetota > Acidimicrobiia > Acidimicrobiales > Aldehydirespiratoraceae > SZUA-87. The sequence goes on from CAZHMP010000011.1 coordinate 9,058, forward strand.
GAGGCTGTGCTGGCGATTGACTCCAGTGGCACGATTCGGGCTGCCAGCAATTCGTGCATGACGATATTCGGGTGGCCCAGACACGACTTGATCGGCTCCAAGATTTCGGTGCTCATGCGAGCCGATGACTCTGCTGCACATGAGTCGGCGATCAGGAGACGGTTGAAATCCGGCGTACCGTTGCCGCGCGGTGAGAGACACGATCTGGTTGGGTTGCGACGCGATGGCACGCCGGTCCCGTTTCAGCTCCGTGTGGCCGACTGTCCGCCGTCGCTCGGGTCGAGGTATTTGGGGTTCATCACGGATCGATCTGAAGTAGAAGCACTCCGATCGGAGATGCATCACGCCGAAAGGACCGACCCACTCACCGACCTGATGACCCGCCGCGAGTTCACTGAGGCGGCAGTGCATTTCCTTGCCCATAGAAGTGAGTCGATGTCGCTCGTCAAGTTCGACATACGGGCATTCCACAACGTGAATCTGATTCACGGAAACCAGGTGGGCGATGAACTCCTCCGTCGAACAGCTCGCGATATCGAGGCCATTGCGGGAAATGGGCCGGTAGGACGCGTGGGCGGAGACAGATTTGCCTGTCTGATCGAGACGCGCAACGTTGACGAATTGGTGCGAGACGTAGATGCCAGGGTTGGATCGCGGCGACGGACCCGCGGGATCAGCCATCCGCTGCAACTGTCTGCCGGGGCAGCGCAAGCCGTGGAAGGCGAAAGCTTCGAACATCTCATGCGCGACGCTGATTTGGCGGTGCGAATCTCCAAGTCTCAGCGCGGTACGGCAGCGGTGGTATTCGACCGAACTCTGGGCGAACAGATGAAGCGCAGAGCAAGGCTGAGTGATGATGCTCATCTGTGTATCTCCGCATGGCGGCTGGACACGTATTTTCAGCCCGAGGTTGATCTGGCCGACTATTCCGTGGTGGGTCACGAGGCGCTTGTGAGATGGAGGCATCCCGAATTCGGGATGATCAGCCCCGACGAGTTTCTTCCGGTTTTCACGTCTGAGGGGCTGATGCCGGAGTTGGGGCTACAAGTGGTGACCGCTGCCTTGGATTTCATCAGAAATTCGGCACTTTCGGGCTACGAAGGGAAGGTTTGGGTGAACCTCTCCGCGGGCCAGCTCTACGATGATTCGGTTCTGAACCTTGCGGGGTCGGCGATAGCCGATGGTATCGATCCGTCCCGTATGGGCTTCGAACTCACCGAGCAGGTGGCGGCATCGGTCGCATCCGGGGCCCACGACAATTTCATTCGAATAGGGGAATTGGGCGTCGGGCTTGCAATCGATGATTTTGGCACCGGCTATTCGACTCTGTCGGAATTGCGATCGCTGCCCGCCGATCTGGTCAAGCTCGACCGATCGTTTCTTGCGGGAATCGAGACCGATCCCGGCCAACGAGATTTCGTTGCGGCGTGTGTCGATCTGGCACACAAGCTGGGGAAAACCGTTTTGGCCGAGGGCATCGAAACCGAACGAGTTGCCGAGATCGTGACGAGTCTGGGATGTGATCTGGCCCAGGGATATCTGTTCGGCCGTCCGATGCCATCAGGCCAAGCCCTCGGTTTACTGAATTCGGACTCCTAGAACATTTTTTCGCCCGGCTATGGACGATCGACCCGAGTCGTTCTACTGTCATCGCACCAGGGGGCTGGGAGTCGAGTACATCATGACAGCATCAGTCCACCCCGAGGACTCATGGAGTCGGATCGCCGGCATGTCGTTCGAGTCGCTTGCAAACTCGATGATGGTCGGACTGGCCGTAATCGATGCGGACGGATTATTGACCTTCGCCAATTTCCAACTCGAACAAATCCTCGCTTGCACGGTCGAAGATTTGACCGGCCAAGGATGGATCGACGTACTGGGCGAACGTAACGCCGAAGAGTTGTCGATGGTTGTCGACCAACCCGAGGTCGGACATCTGCGTCACCCCGATGTCGAAATCACATTCGACGTTCCCGGCGTTGAAGGCGGCGACCGACTAGTCCGTGCCAGATCGTGGCCGGTGTACAACGATCAGGACTTTCTGTGTCGGATGGCGGTGTTCATGGACGTCTCCGATCGCAGCGACGAGCTCAGGCGCAAACAGGTCACCGATGAGTTGATTGGCACCTTCATGGAGTCGGTCAACGATGCGGTTCTCGTGATGGATGAAAGTGGTCGTATCGAGTCGGCGAGTCACTCCGTCGAGAGCGTCTTCGGTTGGCCTTGCTGGTCAGTTCTCGGCGCCAGTATCAAGATGCTGCTCAACCCGATCGACCCGCGCGGTGATGTTGAGTACTTCGATCGCCTCCTGAGCAGACGCGCGGCAGTTGGTTCCGGCGTACCCATCAATACGTCTGGCCGTCACCGCGACGGTTCCATCATTCCGCTCGAATTGCGAGTGGTCAGAAATTCGAGCACTTCGCCGACCACGTATGTGGCGATAGTTCACGACCTGCGAGAAATTGAATCGCTCTCGGCTCGGCTTGATCATGCGGCCCGTACTGACGGACTCACCGGTCTCCTCTCGCAGCGGTCGTTCATGAGCGACCTGCGGGCGCTGGTTCAGCATGCCGACCGGCCATGGTCACTAGTGAAGGTCGACTTGGCTCGGTTCCGATACGTCAACCAGGCGCACGGATTCGGAGTTGGGGACGACCTGTTGCGATCGGTTGCTCGGGACCTACGTCGATTGGTGCCCGACGGACCGGTGGGCCGCGTGGGCGGAGATCGATTCGCGTTGGTTGCAGAGACCTGCAAGATCGATGAAGTGGTCTGGGATTTGAGATCTCGAATCGAGGGCCGCGGTCGAGCGGGTGGCATCTCTCACCCGTTGAGAATCAACGTGGGAGTGGCTCACTTCACCGGTCGTGAGACGGCAGAGGATTTGATGCAGGCGTCCGATGCCGCAACGCGTGTCGCCAAACAGCGAACGGAGGGGCTCTACCAGACCTTCGATGCCGAACTCTCATCGTCTGTCGATGATGAAACAGAATTGGTGGGGGAGTTGCACGGTGCGCTATCCGCACGTGAGCTGGCCACGTTCTTTCAACCAGAGGTCGATCTCCGAGACTCAAGGGTGATCGCACACGAGGCGCTTGTTCGTTGGCACCACCCAGAGCGCGGCCTGCTCGGCCCGGACGAGTTTCTACCGCTGGCCACTGCCGAAGGGCTCATGCCGTCGCTGGGCGTGCAGGTCTTGGCGGCCTCGCTCGATTTCGTTCGTCAGGCTGAACGGATCGGGCATTCGGGGCGCGTGTGGGTCAACCTCTCTGCCGGCCAGCTATTCGACGACTCGGTCCTGCGCTACGCGAAGGCGGCAATCGACTTCGGGGTCGACCCGGAACGTCTGGGGTTTGAACTCACCGAGCATGATGCGCTGGCGGTTGCCACCGTGGCGGCGGACAACCTCGCCAGCCTCGTGGACCTCGGTGTCGGACTGGCCATCGACGACTTCGGCACCGGATACTCGACGCTGTCACAGCTGCGGACCGTTCCGGCCGATCTTGTGAAACTCGACCGGTCTTTCCTTGTCGACATTCACACAAATCCCAAACAGCGTGATTTCGTGGGTGCGTGCGTCAACTTGGCTCACACCCTCGACATGAACGTGGTGGTGGAGGGAATTGAGACCCGTGCCGATGCGATATTGATGGCTGAGATGGGGTGCGATTCCGGGCAGGGGTTTTGGTTCGGCAGGCCTGCACCCGCCGACGAGGCCCTGACCGCCCTTTAGCCGATCGACTCGATCGCGGACCGCAACTTCTCGGCTGCCTCTGCCGCAAGGTCGTTGAACGCGGGATCATCCATCAACTCACGAGGGTCGACCGCTGTGATGGTGGTGGCACCGTCGATCTCCTCGAGCACCACGTTGCAGGGCAACAACAATGCAACCGTGGGGTCGATGGTGAGAGCACGGTGGGCAAGGTTGGGGTTGCAGGCACCGAGAATCTTCAACGGGGTGCGATCAACGTCGAGCTTGGCCTTGAGAGTGGCGGCGACATCAATCTCGGTGAGAACGCCGAATCCGTGTTCGCCCAGCGCCGATCGGATGGCGGCGTCCGCATCGTCGATGGACAGGCTGGACTTGGTTGCTATTCCCTGCATCACAATCTCCGGGTGAGTTGGTGGGGTGAATCTGGCGCCGACGATCGGCCCAATAGAAAGTCAACGGTTGCAAGTCGTGGTCTATTCCTTGGGCGCCCAAGCGGGTGGCCGCTTCTCCAGAAATGCTGTCATGCCCTCGCGGGCCTCGTCGCCTTTGAATAGATCACTGGACAGATTCTTGGTCCACTGAAATGCCTCATCGACGGGCATGGCGGGCACGTTGGCCAGGAGTTGCTTGCTGGCTGCCAGCGCATCGGGGCCGGCGAGCAGAAGATCCGAGACCACGGCATCAACGCTGGCATCAAGATTCTCGGCTGAGACCGCCGAGTTGATGAGACCCATCTGCGCTGCCTCCTTCCCGCTGAATCGGCGACCGCGCAAGAACGCTTCCGCGGCATCGGCCCGCCGCATCTTCGGGAGGCAAATCACCGAGATCATCGCCGGCGCCACCCCGATACGAACCTCGGTGAAGCCGAACTTCGCGTCCTCCAGACCTATCGAAATATCGAGTGCAGCGGCCAAACCCATCCCTCCGGCCACGCAGTGTCCGGCGATGCGACCCACATAGGGCTTCGGCGAGTTGCGAAAACGACCGAACAGTTCGAGAGGATCCACCACTCGGCTGGGCGACTTGTCCGACGAGCGTTCGCGCAGGTTGGCGCCGGCGCAAAACACGCGCCCCTTGTTGGTGAGCACCACAACTCGGACGCCGGAGTCGGCGTCGGCCTCATCGAGGGTGTCGACCAGCTCGGCCAGGAGCAGCGAACCCAGAGAGTTTCGGTTGTCCTCGTCGGCCAGAGTGACGGTGAGGACACCGCCCTCGAGCGAAGTTTCGATGACCGACATCACTTGCCTCCGGGCTGGGGTCCGTCGGTTGGCGGGCCGGCGAAGGCCTGCGCCATCGACATCCACTCGATGGCGCTGTCGCCCCTGACCTCGAGATTCGTGTCGGCGACGTTGCGTCGTTGGGTGACCACGAGGCAAAAGTCGAATGCCGCGCCTGACACTGATGCATCGCCATCAGCTCCCCATGACCATGTGTCGCCGGATGGACTGATGAGTTCGACCCTGACGCCCCCGTCCGGGGCATCGAGGCCACGGTTGATGTATGTCCACTTTCTCGTGATGTAGCCGAGTTGGGCGATGTGTCTCAGTCGATCGCTGAGGGGCCTGGAGGCCCCGACGGTGTCGATGATGTCCTGGCCATGGGCCCAGGCCTCCATCAGCCGGGCAGTGAGGAATGATTTGGATCCCATCGACGGTCCGTACCAGGGCACGCGAGCGTCGTTGTCGAGCGTGGCCGCAGCGTCGGCGAGGAGCTGTCTATTGGCCCGCCACGCCTCGAGCCTCGCCGGAACAGACATGCCACGGAATTGTCCCATCGTGAAGTTGTCGACCGCCTCGTCGCCTCCGGCAGCGGCATTCATCAGCTCGGTGAATGCGTTCTTGAACCCCTCGGGATCGACAATTGCCATTGCTGCCGTGCCGTCGAAGTAGGTGAGGTGGCCGATCTGATCAGTGACCGTCCATCGAGGGCTCGGCGTCGCGTCCGCCCACTGCCCAGCCTCGAGGTTCCGAACCACGTCGTCGAGAGCCTCCTGTTCGGCCACCAAATCGGCCGTTACTTCAGATATGTCCATGTCGGTCCTTCATTTGGTGAGACTTGTCGGGTCGGTTCGCGGGTCTTGCTCGGAGAGCGATCTGAGCCCGCGAAGGATGATGTCCATGATCATGTCGGCTGCCAGCTTCGGGGTGTCGCGAAGCTCGGCTATCGCGTCGGGACGAGCAAAGTCGTGTCCCAGACCTGCCACTACTCGGGCCACGGCGGCGGTGTCGATGTCGGGAATGTCGCCTCGTTCAACGGCGATGTCGAGCATGCCACGGCTCACAGCCACCAGGTATTGCGAATGGGCACCATTGCGACGCTCGGCCGAGGGCATCGCCGCCAGGTCGCGGGCCAGTTCTTCGGTGGTTCCGCTCACGGCGACGGTGGCCGCGGCCAGGTAGGCCCTCAACGCGTCGAGAGGGGCCATGTCGGGCTCGATCGCCCCCATGGCATTCCTGCCAATCTCCCAAAGATTGCGGTCGATCACTGTGAGAACGAGCTCGTCTCGGCTGGACGCCAAGCCATACAACGTGCGCAGCGAACAGTTGAGCTGTGATGCGATGTCGGCCATGGTCAGATGTGAGAAACCACCGGAAAACAACGACCCCAATTGGTCGAGAATTTCGCGTTGCCGGGTGGTGAGCCGGTGCTCGCGATCGCGATCGAGCATTGGGCGCGGCGCAGGTATGGCCCGCAGCCGACGGGTGAGATCCGTCTGGATCGGAGCAGCCGCGGCGAGGTTCATGCCCGGGTGGTCTCCGCCCAGGTCATGCCCTTTTGGATATTGGGCTCTCGCGGAAGTCCGAGCACCATCTCGCCGATTATGTTCCGTTGAATTGCGAAGGTCCCCCCGCCGAGGGTGAGGGCGGGGGAGAAGAGGTACCCGTAGTGCCAAACGGGCTCAACATCAGGGAACTGCGAGCGGTGAAAGTTCACTTCAGTGGCCCCGGAACGAGCACTGGCCGGAATGTCACCCGCCGGACCTGATCCTTCGAGCATCCCCGAGGTGCCGGCCAGACGCTTGGCCATCTCCATCACATGCTGGCCGTGCTCGTCGGCCATTGCCTTCTGTATCGACGCCTCAGGACCGGGTGTTTTCCCCTTCAAGCGAGCGCTGAGCGTGCGCAAGCGATTCAGTCGAAGCACTTCCGCCTCGCAATGAAGTCGCGCGATCTCTTGTCGCACGACAGGATCGGACACACCTCCGTTGTCTCGAGTCAGATCGAGAAGCATCTTCGCTGATGGCCCGGCACCCCACAGAGAGCCGGCCGACGACAGAGACACGCGTTCGTTCGACAGAGTGACTTTGGCCAAGCGCCAGCCGTCGCCCTCGTCGCCAACCCTGAGGTTGGCGGGAATCCTCACATCGTCGAAGAACACTTGGTTGAACGAATGGGCGGTTGTCATGTCGATGATTGGGGTCATGGTGATGCCGGGCAGATCCATCGGGCAGATGAAATAGGAAATCCCACGATGTTTGGCCACGTTGGCATCGGTTCTGGCAATCAGAATCCCGAACTTCGACAGGTGCCCTCCGCTGGTCCAGATCTTGGAGCCGTTGACGACGTACTCGTCGCCGTCTCTTTCTGCTCTTGTCGCCAAGTTGGCGAGGTCAGAGCCAGCGTCGGGTTCGCTGAACAACTGGCACCAGATTTCCTCAGCGGTGAAAATCGGACGGAGGTAGCGATCTTTTTGCTCCTGGGTGCCAGCCAGCAGAATCGTGGGAGCGGCCCAGCCGATACCGATTCCGTTGATCGGCGTCTGAACCCCGGCACGTCTCAACTCGTCATCGATGATGAGTTGGTGCATCGGGTCGGCTTCGAGTCCCCATGGTTTTGGCCAATGCGGGACCACGTAGCCCGCGTCGACCAATTGATCCGCGGTCGGGTTCGGGTGCTCGGCGATCCATGACCTGACCGCCAAGCGGCGGGGATCGTTATCGGGTGGCAGATCGAAGTCCATCAGGTCTCCAGTAGTTCGATGGGTATGTCGGCCTCACGTGCTCGCAACCATTCGCCGAGGCTCTTCGCTTGGCCGTCTTGGCGGGTGGAAGCGGCCACGCCCTCTTGAAGGATTCCATGTATGAGGAAATTGAGTGACCAGATGTTGGGCAGTCGGTAGCGGTCGATCTCGAGTTCAGCCGCCTCCGGCAAGAGTTCGCGCAACCGAGCGGTGGAGAGATATGAATCGAGCCAGTCGAACGCCGCGCTGGACCGGGCAAATACGCCGAGGTTGGCGTTCCCGCCCTTGTCGCCGGATCGCGACCCGAAGAGTGCACCAAGGGGAGCTCTGACGGTTGGGCGCTCATCGGAGAGACTCACGGGCGGGGAAGCGACGACCGCAGCAGGGACGCCGGGTGGGGCAACGGAGTCGACCACTGTGCGACTTCCTCCGAGGACGACAACATGCTGCGGGACCATCTCGGCGGGAACGGTTGCGGGTCGGTAGACGCCGAATGCTCTCGGACTGCCACCGCCCACGCCGAAGAAGCCGGGAATGCTCGACAACGCCAGTTCATTGACGGCGTTGGACACCCCGCGGCCGAGCTTTCGCTCATCGAATGACTTCAGAGTTGTCTTCCAGACTGCAACGGCCTCTTCGTTACTGGCCGGATCGGATTTGTCGGTTCGGATGAGTTGCGTGTCGGCGCTCTCGAAGTCTGAGCGGGAGTACGGACATGCCGTCCAAAACGCCTCGTCAACGAGCTTTGCCTTGGCCTCCGTGTCGAGGCCGGTGAGTGCTATCGAGATATCTCGGCGATACCCACCAAGCTCGTTCATTGCCACCTTGAGAGTTGGGGGAGGTGGTTCGCCTTTGGTGGAACTGATCCGGACACGATCCGTACCGACCTGCTCCAGTTGAATTGCGTCGAACCGCGACGTTACGTCGGGGCCAAGGTATGCCGGGCTTCCGATTTCGTAGAGAAGTTGGGATGTGACCGTCCCGACAGTGACGGCCCCGCCCGTGTCGTCGTGCTTGCCGATCACACACGATCCGTCGGCGGCGACTTCAGCCCATGGGAATCCGGGGTGGGACAGCCCGTCGACCTCGGTGAAGAACGAGTAGTTTCCGCCGGTCGCCTGGGTGCCGCACTCGATCACATGGCCGGCGACGACGGCCCCGGCGAGCTCATCCCAATCGTCTCGTGCCCAGCCGTGATGCCATGCGGCGGGTCCGCACACGACCGCCGCGTCGGTGACCCGACCGGTTATCACAATGTCGGCGTCGGCATTGAGGGCTTCGACGATTCCCCACGCCCCCAGGTAGGCGTTGGCGCTGATGAAGCGTGAGATGTCGCCGATCGGCTCACCAGTCTCAAAGTGGTCGAGATTCACACCGGCCTCGACCAACTCGCCCAATCGAGGCAGAATGTTGTCGCCGTTCACGTAGGCAATCTTCGGACTGAGCCCCAGTTTGTCGGCAACTTCGGCTACCGCTTCGGCACATCCGTCCGGGTCGAGACCACCGGCGTTGGTGACAACCTTGATGCCCTTGTCGAGACAGGTGCCCATCACGTGTTCCATCTGGGTGACGAATGTGCGGGCATAGCCCCCGCCCGGTCGCTTCGCCTGAGTGCGAGCGAGAATCAGCATCGTCAACTCGGCGAGCCAGTCACCCGTGAGTACGTCTATCGGGCCGCCCTCCACCATTTCGCGAGCAGCGGCAATGCGATCGCCATAGAAGCCGGAACAGTTGGCAATTCGAATTGGCTCGCGAATCTGTCGAGTGGACTCCACAGTTGACATCTCAGTTCTCCTCGTCGAGTTCCGACTCGAACACGATCAGCAACTCACCGTTGCTGACCTGTCCTCCTTCTACGACACGCACCTCGGCCACAACGCCATCGCACGGGGCATTCATGTGATGCTCCATTTTCATGGCTTCCAACACCACAAGTGTCTGCCCGGTGGTCACGTGATCGCCGGGTGCGGCCTTGACTTCGAGCACGACACCCGGCATCGGTGCCACCAGGCCGCCGGTGGGAATCTCCGTTCCTGGCACCGTGAACCGGGGTACGAGCGTGAGCTCGGCCGTGCCGGAGCCGTCGCTGAGATAGAGGACATCACCGCCCAGGGTCGCTCGATAGCGGCGACGTCGGCCCTGCCACTCGACGTCGATGTGGTCGGAACTCCAGCCATGGACAGTCGCAGCACCCTGATCGGCAGATTCACCGATCGCGAACGTGCCATCGCGGCGCTCTCGATACAGGATGGTTATGTCTTCATCACCGAGGCGCCAAGCGGATCGCTGAGGCGGTACTCGACCCAGCACGAATCCCGATCGGACGTTGGGTAGAACCTCTGCATTCGCATGGTGGTGGGCCTGCAACCACAGCGCCGCCGCGACGCACAACCTGAGAGCTTCGTCGGGTTCGAATCGTCGGTGCCCCGGAATGTCGACTCGTTGGATGAAATCAGTGGTGGTGTCTGCGGACAGAAACTCTTTGCTACGCAACACTGCAGCCAGATAATCGCGGTTGGTGGTGACCCCACCGACATGGAATCGCTCCAAGGCGAGTGCCAGCCGCGCCGCAGCCTCTGATCGTGTGGCAGCCGAGGCGATGACCTTGCCCAACATCGGGTCGAAATCGACACCGACGACAGAGTCTCGAGCAACTCCGGAGTCCCAACGCACCGCAGGCTCAGATGGCGCATGAAAGGCATGAAGAGTCCCCGTGGCGGGCAGGAAGTCGGTTGAAGGGTCCTCGGCGTAGAGCCGGGCTTCGATGGCATGCCCAGTGAACGAGACGGAGTCTTGGTCAAATCCCAGGGACTCACCGGCGGCGACGCGGATTTGCTGTCGCACCAAATCGATTCCGGTCGTGAGTTCGGTGACCGGATGCTCCACCTGGAGTCGGGTGTTGACCTCCAGGAACCAGAACTCGTGTGTGGCATCGTCAACCAGGAATTCGACGGTTCCGGCGGACTGGTAGCCGATGGACGATGCCAAGCTGAGAGCGGCTCCACACATGGCCGACCGCAGATCGGTGTCGACGATGGGTGATGGCGACTCCTCAATGATTTTTTGGTGTCGGCGCTGGATCGAGCACTCGCGCTCCCCGAGATGAACGACGTTGCCGTGGTTGTCCCCGAGGATCTGAATCTCGATGTGGCGTGATTTGGCGATGTACCGCTCGAGGAACACGGTGTCGTCGCCGAATCCGTTCAGGGCCTCGCGGCGAGCCTGGGCGACTGCGTCGGCCAGCAACTCGGAGGATTCGACAATCCGCATTCCCTTTCCGCCACCGCCGGCCGAGGCCTTCACCAGCAGTGGGAACCCAACCTGGGCCGCATCGGTCGGGTCTTGCGATGAGGGCAACGTCGGCACGCCAGCCGCGGTAGCCGCCTCCTTGGCGGAGATCTTGTCTCCCATCTCCGTGATCACTGCGGGAGACGGACCGACCCAGCGCAAGCCGGCGGCGATCACGTCGTTGGCGAAGCCGGCGTTCTCCGAAAGGAATCCGTAGCCGGGATGGATGGCCTGTGCTCCGGTGGAAAGCGCCGCGGCGATGATCTCTTGACCGTCGAGGTAACCGTTGGCGAGGCGCACTGCCTCGTCGGCCTCGGCCACAAACGGAGAGTCGGCATCGGCGTCCACATACACGGCCACGCACCGGATCCCCATCTGGCGTGCGGTACGAAAAACTCGGCTGGCTATCTCCCCCCGGTTCGCCACCAGAAGCGTGTGTATCGCAATGATTGGATCGGTGGTGGTCACAGTCGAAACACCCCGTATCCCTCGGCGCCTTCAATTTCTCGATTTCTGACCACCGACAAACACATCCCCAGAACGGTGCGAGTGTCTCTCGGGTCGATGATCCCGTCATCGCTGATGGCCCCGGTTGCTCTGAGCGCCAGGGACCCCTTCTCCTGGATGGCCTCGACCATCCCCACAATTGCGGCGTCCTCTTCCTCGTCAAAGGGGATTCCTTTGCGTGCCGCCTGCCCCCGCCGAACCTGTGACATGACCCCGGCGATTTGCTTGGGTCCCATGACAGCAATTTTCGCGGTGGGCCACAAGAACGTGAAGCGGTTGCCGAAGGCCCGCCCCGACATGCCATAGGTGCCGGCTCCGTACGACGATCCGATGATCACAGTGAGGTGGGGCACCGTGGAATTGGTGACAGCGTTGATCATCTGTGACCCCTTCTTGATGATGCCGTCCCGTTCGAAGTCCTTGCCGACCATGTAGCCGGTGATGTTCTGAAGGAAAACGAGAGGCACATCGACCTGGTTGCACAGCTGGATGAAATGAGCCGCCTTTTGCGCCGAGTCCGGGTAGATGACCCCGTTGTTGCCGAGGATTCCCACCGGGTACCCATGAATGGAGGACCATCCGCAGATCATCGTGGTTCCGAATCGACCCTTGAACTCTTCGAACCTCGAGCCGTCGGTGATCCTGGCGATCACATCTCGCACGTCGACAGGCTGGCGAAGATCACGGCTGACCATGCCGAGCAGATCCTCGGGATCATGAATTGGCTCTTCGAGTTGGAACGAGGGATCAGGCCCAGGCTTGCGCCAGTTGAGATGAGACACCACCTCGCGGCACATCCGGATGGCATCCATCTCGTCCTCGGCGAAGTAGTCGCCGGTGCCCGATACCTCGGAATGCATTTGTGCCCCGCCGAGGGTCTCGTCGTCGCTCTCCTCGCCTGTGGCCATCTTGACCAGTGGGGGACCGGCCAGGAAGATTTTGGATTTCTCCTTGACCACGATGTTGTAGTCGGACAAACCCGGTTGGTAAGCACCACCGGCGGTGGACGACCCGAAGGTGATGCACACGGTGGGAATGCCAAGTTTCGACAATTCGATCATTTCGTAGAAGAAACGGCCGGTCTCGGCAAAGTGTGAGACCTCGACCCGGCGACGCTTGCTGTCGCCATCGCCGGCCTGCACTCGAAGGTCGCCACCGGCCGACTCGACGAAGTTGACATACGGCATTCGATTATCGCGGGCGATCTCCAGGGCCCTCATCCACTTCTTGCCGGCATATGGAGTGAGCGCACCGGCCAGGACCGATGGGTCGTTTCCCATGATCACGCACTCGGTGCCGGCTATCACCCCTATTCCGACGACCATGCCCCCGCCCAACGCATAGTCGGACTTGTAGGCCGCGAGAGCGCTGATCTCGAGAAATGGCGTATCGGGGTCGAGGGCGTTGTAGATGCGCTCTCGGATTGGCATTTTGCCTCGGGAACGCATGCGGTCCATGGCTTTGGGTCCACCCCCGCCTTCCGCCTCGTCGAGAAGCTGATCGATCTCAGCGAGTTGCTCGAGCATGTCGGAGCGGTTCTTGATGAACATTTCCGAACCGGTGTCGACCAGCGATTTCAGGTGGGGGGCCATTGGTGTTCGCATCGGATGAGAACATTAGGACGGTAATTATGTGGCGTCAATATTATCTACAAGGTTAGCTGTGACCAAGGTCCCTACACCCGCAGCTGGAAACCGTGGGAGGCTCGCCGAAAATCTGTCGACGCCGGGGGGTCAGCGAAATGACATTGGATATCGAGTGCGGATTGTCCGATCTGGAACGCGATGTCGTAGCCACGGTTCACGACTTCGCCAGGGACGTGATGCGGCCCGCCGGAATTGAGCTCGACAAACTGGCCGACCCCAGCGATGTGATCGCCGCCGATTCGGTGCTCTGGAACGTGCACCGCCGATATCGGGAACTGGGGATCGACGCCATTGCCGGCGACGACACCATCGAGCCCATTCGCAAGGCCAGATTGCGCGCAATGATCGGCGAAGAACTCGGCTGGGGAGACTCGGGCCTGTCGATAAGCCTTGGAGTGGCGGGTTTTCACCGGCTGTTCGCCGAACTGTCCGGCAATCAGGAGCTCACGGATCGATACTCAGGTCCAGATGCCACCGAGATTGGATGTTGGGCCATCACCGAGCCCGACCACGGAAGCGACCAACTCTCCTTCGATGACCCGTTTTTCACCGACCCTGAGGTGAAGGCGAATTGTCAAGCACGTCTCGATGGTGATGAATGGGTCATCAACGGCCAGAAATCGGCGTGGGTGTCCAACGGCACGATTGCCGAGGTGGCCACACTGTTCTGCAACATCGACCCGAGCATGGGCATGGCCGGCGGGGGTGTTTGCATCGTCCCGCTCGGCGGTCCGGGTGTGTCGCGAGGCAAGCCGCTCGACAAGTTGGGCCAGCGGCCGCTCAATCAAGGCGAAATCTATTTCGACGACGTTCGAATCCCCAAGGCCAACATGCTGGTGGGTACCGACACCTACCTGTTTGCGCTGGAACAGGTGCTGGCCCTGGCCAACATGTCGATGGGCTCCACCTTTGTGGGCGCGGCCCGCGCCGCATACGAGCACGCCCTGGACTACGCCAAGGATCGAGTCCAAGGTGGAAGGGCGATCATCGGACATCAAGGCGTGAGGCTCAGGCTTTTCAAGATGTTTTCCAAGGTGGAAGCTGCCCGGTCGCTGTCGCGCCGGGTCGCGATGTACAACGGCACCGAAATGCCGAAGGTCGAGTATTCGATCGCATCCAAGACCTTCTGTACACAAGCGGCGTTCGAGGTTGCCAGCGACGCGGTGCAGATCTACGGCGGCAACGGTCTGGCACGCGATTACCCGGTTGAGAAGCTGTTGCGCGACACTCGCGCATCAATGATCGAGGACGGCTGCAACGATGTGCTCGCCATGGAGGGCGCATTCAAGCTCTGAAATCGGATAGGTCCATCCCACTGCCGAGGAGTTGCTCATGGAGTTGCGAGAGGTCATAGGGAACCGGCGTTCGATCCGGTTCATGAGGCCCTACAAGCCCGTCGAGACAGAGAAGCTTCAGCGAATGCTTGAGGCCGCCAGATTGGCCTCGCACTGGGGAAACGTGGGAAGTCTTCGTGCCGTGGTTGTGATGCGCGACAGCGCATCGGAGGAAGTCCTGGATGCCCTGCAGGCGCCGATTGCCGGATTCCAGATTCGCCTCGCGCCGGTAGTGATTGTCTGGTACTTGGAGACGTCGGCCATCGATCATCAATCCGACCGGTTGCGCGAGCTCATGGCGGCGGGTGCATTGGGATTTGGAACAGCTGAGGAGAAGGAGACTGCGCTGGAGACTCAACTGATCCCGATTTTCGAGTCGATCTCGGAGTCTTTGAAGGCTCCGGGTCTTGGAGAGGTCGACTGTGGCCAAGGGATTGCGCTGGCCACTCTCATGGCCTACGAATTGGGTCTCGGCACCTGCTGCCTTGGCACACCCAATACCGAGCAGATAAGGGTCAACCTGGGACTGCCCGAGAGCGCGAGGGTGCTGCTCCTGCAGACGGTGGGATATCCAGCGGAATCCCCCGAAGCAGGTGGGCAACGGCCACGCCAGGACCTCGGTGAGCTCTTCCACCTCAATTCGTTTGGCACACCGTTTCCGAGATCGCAAGAGGTGGTCGAAGAACTGGAGCGCGATCGGATGCTTCAGGAGCCTGCACCATTGCCGTGGCGTGAAGCGGAGTTGGCTTATCTGCAGCAAGCGCTTGGCATCGAGCCGCCCGGAATTCTGTGAAAAGGAAGGATCCCAAGGATGAAACTCAACGCGGTTGTCGCTGGTGTGGGGATGACCCACTTCGGCAAGCATCTGGACACCGGTTTGAAGGCGATTGGCGGTGAAGCCGTAACCGCCGCGCTGGCCGATGCCGGCGTGGAAGGCAGCGATATTGAGGCTGCGTGGGTCGGAAACGCCGCGGCCGGTGTGGTAACCGGGCAGGAGTGCATCAGAGGCGAGGTGGTGCTGCGCGGTATCGGCATGGGGCGGCTTCCCGTGGTGAACGTGGAAAACGCGTGTGCCAGCGGGTCGACCGCGCTCAATCAGGCGGCGGCGATGATCACAGCAGGGATGTACGACATCGTGCTGGCGCTCGGCGCCGAGAAGCTCTACAACCTCGACAAGACCAAGACGTTCGGGGCTTTCTCCGGTGCGGTCGACGTTGAGTCGCTCGCCGAGATAATGGAGTCGCTGGCCAAGAACGCCGACAGGGGTGGCGCCAAGGAAGCCAGCAGCGGAGCCGGCACGAAACGCTCAATGTTCATGGACATCTACGCGGCGGTGGCGAGATCCCACATGGAGCGCTATGGCACAACCGCCGAGCAGTTCGCGAAGGTGTCGGCCAAGAACTCGCTGCACGGCTCGTTGAACCCGCGAGCCCAATTTCGTGAACGTCTCACGGTTGAAGAGGTTCTGGGTTCCAAGATGATCGCCGAACCGCTCACTCGGCCGATGTGCTCACCCATTGGCGACGGCGCGGCAGCCGTAGTTCTGATGAGCGAGCGAAAGGCCAAGGAACTCGGAGTCAGCGATCCGGTGAAGGTTGTGAGCAGTGTCTTGCGTTCAGGCTGGGATCGTGGCGCCGACGAGCCGGGGGTTGCCAAGTTGTGCATAGATGAGGCTTACGAGGAGGCTTCCGTCGGTCCGGAGGATCTCGACGTTGTGGAGTGCCACGATGCATCGGCGCCGGCAGAATTGTTTGCCTACGAAGACCTCGGCATGTGCCCCCGCGGAGAAGGGGGACGCTTGATTGATGAGGGCTACACATCCATCGGCGGAACGACTCCTGTCAACACCAGCGGGGGATTGCTGCGCAAGGGTCACCCGGTCGGGGCCACTGGCATCGCGCAGATCGTCGAGCTCACCGAGCAACTTCAGGGCAGGTCCGGCCAGCGGCAGGTCGAAGGCGCCAGAGTGGGTCTGTCCCACAATGGTGGTGGCACCATCGGCGCCGACGTCGCGGCACTGTGCATCACCGTTCTTCGAAAGTGAGTTGCCTGAATGCGTGAACGCGGTGATCTGATTCTGGCCGACATAGTGGCGAAGCGTGCTGAGTCCACCCCGGATCTCGACGTTCTCACCTTCGAACATTTCAGCCTCGATCGTGGATCCACGGCTGACGAGGTGCGCACCTACGCCGACCTTCACGACAACGCCAACAGAATCGCGAAGGAACTGATACGTCGTGGCCTCACCAGGGGCGACCGGTTTGCGTTGATGATGCGCAATCGCCCCGAATTCGTGGAAACGATGATCGCTGCCTCGATCACCGCCACGGTATTCGTGCCGGTTGATCCCCGCAGCAAGGGCCCAAAGCTGGCCTATCAGCTCACCAATGCCGGCTGTCGAGGGGTGATTTGCGACGCCGAGGCCACCGCGGCAATAACCGCGGTGATGCCCGACACCCCACTGGATTGGGTGTTGGCAGTTGACGCCGATGATCCATCGTCGGGCATCGAACCGCTGGGCGAGGCGCTGGCGCGCAGCCCTGAGACCGTTGGGGTCCGAATTGAAACCGATGCCGACCCGTTGCAGATCATCTACACGTCCGGGACGACGGGAGATCCCAAGGGTGTGGTCTTCCCCAACGCCAGATTTGGTGCGTACACGATGCTCGGTTACGTGGCCGGTTACCGCGAGGATGACCGGCCCTACACGGGCTTGTCGCTCACCCACGGCAATGCCCAGGCAGTCACCCTCGGCCCATCACTCGGTATGGGCCTCAGAGCCGTGTTCAGCTACAAGTTCACCAAGTCGAAACTTTGGGACGTGTGCCGACTGCACGATTGCACCGTGTTCTCATTGCTGGGCGGGATGGCCACGGCGATCTACAGCGAACCATCAAGACCCGACGATCAAGACAATCCCGTCCGGTTCGTCACCAGCGCGGGAATGCCACCCGCCATTTGGGACGCGTTCCAGAAGCGGTTCGACCTCGAGATTCTGGAGTGGTACGCGGCAATCGAAGGGGGCATGGCCATAAAGCCGATCGGTCAGGGACCGATCGGTTCTTTCGGGCGCCCGATGCCGGGGCTGGAGATGAAAGTCCTTGATGACCACGACGTCGAATGCCCGCCCGGCACGACCGGGGAGTTGTGTTCTCGTCCAGAGGGCGGAAGTGCCGACGCCGTCGAATACTTCGAGAATCCGGACGCATCAGCAGCCAAGACACGCGGCGGTTGGCTTCGAAGCGGCGACATGGTTCACGCCGACGAAGAGGGCTGGCTGTTCTTCGACTATCGGCGCGGTGGAGGCCTACGACACAACGGAGATTTCATAAGTCCGGGCACCGTCGAGAAAGTGCTTGCCGAACACCCGTCAATTGACGACGTGTTCGTCTATGGAGTCCCGGCCGCGTCCGGAGCCCCGGGCGAGCGCGACGTGGTAGCTGCGGTTGTGGTTGTTGATGGGGCGGCACCTGAGTGGTCCGACATCTTCGACTGGTGTGCGAAAGGTCTCGAACCAAACTCCATTCCCTCGTACCTGCAGGTTGTTGGCGAGATCCCCAAGACGAGTTCGGAAAAGCCTCAGGAACGTTTCCTGCTGTCGACCTTTGCGGTTGGTGCGGACAATGTGGTGTCGAGGGCCCTGTAGATTTCCGGCATGTCCGACATCGATGGCGACTCCGGTACGCGGCACTCACCCGTCTACACGCGAACGGGTGACGATGGGACCACCGGATTGTTGTTCGGAGGTCGGGTTGCCAAACGATCAGAGATTCCTGAAGCATGCGGCGATGTCGACGAAGCCCAGGCGGCGATAGGGGTTGCAAGGGCTGCCGCCGGCGGGGACAGCTCGCTGCTCGACACGATCTTGGTGGAGGTCTCTCGTGATCTCTGGGTGTTGATGGCGGAGCTCTCCACCCACCCTTCCAATCGTCACAAGTTGGTGATGGGAGCCACACTCGTAACCGACGAAATGGTGCAGGCGCTCGAGAGGCGTATCGACCACATCTCGTCGATGTTCACCCCTCCCACCGAGTTCGTCATTCCCGGCTCCGACGAGGTGTCGGCTCAACTCGACCTGGCCCGCACGGTTGTTCGTCGAGCTGAACGTCGAGCAACTTCGGTGGCCGCAGAGGGGTCCTTCTCCATCGCGTACCTCAATCGGTTGTCCGACTTGATGTGGACACTCGCAAGGTGGCGGGAAGGCACTGCCTTGCGGGCACGCGACCTCTGAGATCTGAATTCCTCCGTCAACCAACCATCAGGAGCCGAATATGGCCATCAAGTTCCATTCCGTTCGCAATGTCGCCAAGGCAGTCAACGTCGTTGTTTCCATGGTCACCACCGACTCTGTCTCGGACGGAATATCGGCTGTCGAACCGAAGCAGCTGTCAAATGCCGGATTCGAGGGCAAAACACAACAGATCCACAGCTGGCCGAAGGGCGACCGAGTCGTAGCGCTTGTTGGCATCGGCGCATCCGAGGATGTCGACATGCAAACGATTCGCCGAGCGGCAGCTGCGGTCGCTCGCAAGTTCTCCAAGCACCGTCGTTTGGCGATTCACCTCGCCGACGACACTGATCTCGACACGGCGGTGATGTGCCAGGCAGTGGCCGAGGGGTCAGTGCTAGGCAGTTACAGATACTCGACTTACAAGACCGACTCAGATGAGCCGAAGATCGCCCGAATCGACGTCGTGAGTGGGTCGGGTTCCAAACCACAATCTGCTCTTGATCTGGGCCTTGCGGTGGCATCGGCGCAGGCGTTGGCTCGTGATCTTGTGAACGAGCCCGGAGGATCGCTCACCGCTCCGGTATTTGCCCGTCGTGCCGCATCGATTGCCCGCAAGGCCGGTGTGAAGGTGAAGGTATGGGACGAGGCTGCCATCAAGAAGGGGAAGCTGGGGGGTCTTCTCGGGGTAAATCGTGGGTCGACGAATCCGCCTCGATTTGTCGAGTTCACCTATGAGCCTGCCGGCAAGACCAAGGGAACCTTGGCCCTGGTCGGCAAGGGGATCACATTCGATGCCGGCGGTCTCTCGATCAAGACGAGCCAGGGAATGATGACGATGAAGTGCGACATGGGCGGAGCGGCCGCCGTCGTGGGCGCCGTCTCAGCTCTGTCTCAAACAGATGTCAAGTGCAGGGTCAGGGCGTTCATCCCAATGACCGACAACATGCTGGGCGGCGACGCCACCCGGCCCGGTGACGTCTTAACGATTCGAAACGGCAAGACCATCGAGGTTCTCAACACCGATGCCGAAGGACGCTTGGTCCTGGCCGACGCGCTGTCGGTGGCGAGCGAATCCAAGCCCGATGCAGTGGTGGATCTTGCCACGCTCACGGGGGCATGCATGGTGGCACTCGGACCGAAGATCGCCGGTCTAATGGGCAATCACGATTCATGGCTGGAGCAGATCGAGCAGGCGAGCTCGGCAACCGGCGAGCGGGTGTGGCGTCTGCCGCTTCCGGATGACTACAAGAAGATGTTCGATTCGAACGTTGCCGACATGAAGAACACCACCGGACCTCATGGGGGTGCACTCACCGCCGGCCTCATTCTCCAGGAATTTGTGCCCGAGGACTTACCGTGGGCACACATCGACATTGCCGGCCCGGCATTCACCGATGCCGATGATGCGGAAGTCACCAAAGGTGGGACAGGTTTCGGAGTTCGTCTGTTGATCGACTTGGCTCGCAACTTCCAGCCCCCCGAATAGATACGAAAACGCCGAAGGGCGGCCCCGAGGGGCCGCCCTTCGATGTGACTGTTGGCGGATCAGCCGAGTGAAGAGCTGACCGAAGAGAACTTGGTCGATGCCGAAGTACCGAGAGCGGTCACGGCTGCGATACACACAACTGCGATGAGTGCGACCAAGAGGGCGTACTCAACGAGGCTGGCGCCTCGGTCGTTTTCGATCCGGCTTGTGATCCAAGCGGTGACGAACTGGAAGGTGGTGGTCATATTGGGTGGACTCCCCGTAGTTTGTGTCGCCACCACCTCGGTGGCGATCTGTCAATAACTCTTTCGGCACGATCACCACGTTTCCTTATGAATCTTTTGGACTAATTGGTTGGGTCTTGAGACCCAACTTGCGATCAAGCTGCTTCCGGGTCAGAAACCGAAGCGTGTTCGTGCTGGTTCCAGGCCCATCGCACAGCCTCGGCCGCCACCGATGGATGTATGCGCCACTGGCCAAGTTGCAACTCGGCGTCCTCGACTTGCCCGCCGCATGCCACGAGGCCCAAGGCGAGTCTGCGTGCTCGGCGACGCTGCGACACTGGATCCCCAATGTCCAACTCGCGCTCCGTGTAGAGACGGTGGCGTTCGCGAAGGAAATCAGGCAACCGTTCGATCTGGCCTCTGTTGAGTGGAGCTATGCGACGCCGGACCTGAATCTCTCCGTCGCTGATCGCTCGCGCCGCGCCGAATCGGCAGGCGCGAAGAATCGATCGCGCCAACGGAGAGTTGCGGCCGCCTTTGTGGCCGAGACCCAACGCCCCGGCAACGTCGGCAAGCGGAAGGTCGAAGCCGTCGGGTGACGAATCAAATCGAGACGCGCAGTGGCGAAGTAGCCAGACTGTGCTCGGACCCAGGATGCCGAGCCAGAACTGCTCCACATACACCGAGCGGGGGTCGTGCCCCAAGCGATCGATGAGCGGATCGGCCCAAGGTTGCACTTGCAGGGATTCGACCATGGGTCGAGGGGCGGTGGATTGATCTGTGACTGACACGAGGACTCCGTCTGTAATGAAAGGATCGACAGGGGAAGTCGATGCATTTCATTACATTTCATACACTCTTGTCAAGTTTTGATCTCAGATTGGGGGAGGTGGCGTGTCAGACTCGGTGTCTGCGGGCGGTGCCGGTGGGGGAGATAGCGAACCTTCCGTTGCCGACTCCACTGGTGGTGGCAACGGCGAGGGAGTCGCCTGATAGTCGACCGGACTCTCGAGCGGTTGGGGCTGCTCGGCTACAGCAGCCGGCGGCGCACCCTTTGGCTTCTTGGCCGGACCAAAAGATGCCCAGAGCGCCCCCACAGCAATACCAAGGATCGCAAAGATCACCAGGGTCGTGATTGACAGGGAGACCTTCTGGGAGTTGACGGCCAGAAGTCCCCAACCGAGGCCCGTTGGAATACCCCAGATCCCTCCGCGGATGGGGTGACGTTTGAGAGCTGTTTCAGTCATGATGTCTCAACCTCTCCATGTCATTGCTGGACGGGAATTGAACAAGAGGCCGAGGATGCCGGCTCCTCCCAGGGCAAGACCGGCAGCTGAGACCACGTTGAGGAACGGTCCGTTGAATTGCACGTGCCCGGCGCCGGTGCAGGGTCCCATCCCGCTGGCCTCGGTGAGTTGACCGGACACCTTGGCTTTGAAGTTCGCCTTCAGAGCAGAGGGCAGATCGTTGGCCAGATCGACTATTCCGGCATTTCGGTTCTTGAGCTTGGGGTTGGGGTCGCCGCCCTTGTCGAGGCTGATTCCCTGGGTCTTGATTTCCCAATGGTGGTCGAGGGGTCCGTCGCCGTGAAGCGGCATGAAACCGAAATACATCACGAGTCCGTCGGTGTCGACTTCGAATGGGTTGCTGGACGTGAAGGCTTGAGTTCCGATGCCGTTGCCACCGATATCGACAGGCGGATTGTCGTCGCCGGCGTCGAACGCGGCATCGAGAAGATCGCCGTTGGAATCATATGAATAGGCCCAGCCGCCGCATACCCCCGAAAGTTCGCTGCCATCGCCGAAGTCTGGGACGATCGTGTTCTGATTGAACAACGCAGCGAGTTTGCCGAACTCCGCGTCACCCTGCTTGAGGTCGTACTCGCCCGGGAATCCCGGCGGAACCAGAGCCCTCAGAGCTTCTAGATCGGCGTCGCTGGGCGCCGGTGCGTCTTGGGCAGCTGCCATGCCGGCTGAAATCGGCAATGCCGCCACCAAGCCGAAAGTGAACACTGCCAGAATAATTCGATGGCGTTGCCGCATCGGTTCCCCTTGGTCGACTTCTGTGGCTAATGGGGGACATTATCGCGCGACCAACCCCATGTCCCGTATCGGACAGCGTTCACGAATCTCGCAACGCCTACTTTGAGTAGCATCGGACGATGATGCAAGACTCCCTGGACTTGGCGGCCTCGATGGTCGAGCGGTCGACCTCGGTGGTTGTCTTGACAGGGGCCGGTATCTCCACCGACTCGGGAATTCCCGATTTTCGTGGTCCGAATGGAGTCTGGACCCGCGATCCGCAAGCCGAAAAGGCATCCAATATCAACTTCTACGTGAACGATCCCGAGTTGCGGAGGGTCAACTGGAAGCGGCGCGCCTCGGGCGAGTTGTGGGCAAACGTGGAGCCAAACGTTGGTCACGTTGCCATCGTCCACCTCGAACGATTGGGCAAACTCCACACTCTCATCACCCAGAACGTCGACGAACTGCATCAGATGGCAGGTTCCGACCCGGGCAAGACTGTGGAAATTCACGGAACCACACGCCATGCGGCTTGTCTGGCGTGCGAATGGCGTGGCCCCATGGAAGCGGTTCTCGACCGAGTGCGCGCCGGGGACTCAGACCCGCACTGCACCGAGTGTGGTGGCATATTGAAGTCTGCCACCGTCTCGTTCGGGCAATCGCTCCATCAAGGCGATCTGCAGCGTGCCGAGCGAGCCGCGGCGGAGGCGGATTTGTTCCTGGCGGTCGGCACGTCGTTGGCCGTGTATCCAATCAACAACACCGTGAAGATCGCCAAGGCCTCGGGCGCGGCCATAGTGATTGTCAATCAACAACCGACGCCATTCGACCCCCAGGCTGATGTTGTGATCAGGGAACCGATCAGCGAGTGTCTGCCAGCGATGGTGGGAATGGTGGAGCGCTGATCGGAGTTCCCGAAGAGCAAATCCTGACTAGATGGGTAGTATTTAGATCATGGCAAGTTTCAGAGAATTGCTACAGCAGGCCAAGGCCGGCATTCGAGAGGTTGATCCGCAAGGCGGAGGGCGCCTCATCGAACAGGGATGGACGGTGCTCGACGTTCGCGAGCCCGACGAATTCGAACAGGGCGCCATCCCGGGATCGGTCCACATCCCTCGCGGCCAGCTCGAATCCAACGTCGAAGGCCGAATCCCCGACAGGTCCACCCCAATGGTGGTGGTGTGCGCCGGTGGTGTGCGTTCGGCATTCGCCGTTCAGACACTCGAACAGCTGGGATACGACAACACGGTGTCGATGGAGGGCGGATTCAACAAGTGGAAAGACGACGGTCTGGAGTGGTCTCGGCCTCGTACTCTCAGCCCCGATCAGCGAAACCGCTACCAACGTCACCTCCTCGTTCCCGAAATTGGCGAGGAAGGACAGATCAAGCTTCTCGACGCAAAGGTGCTCCTTCTCGGGGCGGGCGGTCTCGGCTCGCCGGCAGCGCTGTATCTGGCCGCGGCCGGCGTGGGAACCCTGGGCATCATCGACATGGATGTAGTCGATGAGTCGAACCTCCAGAGACAAATCCTTCACAACCTCGACAGGATCGGCGACCGCAAGGTCGACTCGGCCAAGAAGACCCTCACGGCGCTGAATCCCGATGTGGATGTGGTCACCTACGACACGAGGCTGGGCGCCGACAACATTCTCGACATACTCCCGGGCTACGACGTGATCATCGACGGCGCCGACAACTTCCCGAGCCGCTATCTCCTCAACGATGCATCCGTGAAGTTGGGAATACCTGTCGTGCACGGCTCAATTTTTCGATTCGAGGGCCAGATCACCGTCTTCGATCCCCGGCAGGGCCCCACATATCGAGACATGCTGCCCGAAGCGCCGCCGGCGGAGTTTGCGCCCAGCTGCGCCGAAGCGGGTGTACTGGGAGTCCTGCCCGGCATAGTCGGAAGCATCCAGGCGCTCGAGGCAATCAAGCTGATCCTCGAAATCGGTGAACCGTTGCGTGGACGACTGGTTGCCTTTGACGCTCTGGAATTGAGCTTTCGTGAGTTCAAGCTCAACATCGACCCCGAAAACCAAGTCACATGGGTCAATCGAGATCAGATCGATGTGGTCGAACTCGATGGGCTCTGCATGCCGAGCTTCGTGTCAGCCTGATCGGCGAGTGCCTACCAGACCGTTGCGCCGATAGCATCATGAGCCGTTAGCGCGCCTGCCGGCGCGACCCGTCGCTCTGGAGATAAGGCAATCAAGAGTCTTTTGGCAAGGGTCCGCGAGCGGAGTCCGCTTCCCGACGGAACCACTCAGATCGCGCTGGGCCTGGTCGTAAACGGAATCAGCACCTATGGCTTCCTCGTGGTGGCAAGACGCGCCTTGGGAGACGAAACGTACGGAGGGCTCGCCGTACTGTGGGGGCTCGTCTACATCCTGGGACCCGGCCTGTTCCAACCCCTGGAGCAGGAAGTGGCAAGAGCCACTGCGGAGCGGGCCAGCCGAGGTTTGGGAAGTGCGCCTGTGCTCTACCAGGCGACCAAGATAGGTGCCGCCGGTTTTGTGATCGTCTCGCTGGGAATCCTGGCATCCTGGCCACTGGGGCTCGACGGGCTACTCGACCATCATCCCGGGCTGCTCGTTGCGCTGATCGCGGCGCTGGCAGCATTTGGCGCAGCCGAGTTGGTCAGAGGAGTGTTGTCCGGCCGTCACCGATTCCGTCAATACGGTGTGTACTTCGCCGCCGAGGGAAGTTTCCGAATGCTGATGGCGATCGGATTCGCAGCCTTGGGCGTGGCCGCCGTCGGCGCGTACGCCACAGCGGTGGCTCTCGCATTTGTTCTTGCAGCGGTCGTCGGTGTGGGCCGCAAAAGGCCGTTCGTGAAGCCCGGCCCGGCGGCGCCGCTGTCGGAGCTACGCCCGGCGCTCGGATTGTTGTTGGCCACATCATTGTCAGAGGCGTTCCTGCTCAACGTCGGTCCGGTGGCGTTGGAAATTGTCGGCGACGACATTGGCGCCGAGGCCCCCGGGGTGTTCCTGAACGGTCTGATCATCAGCCGTATCCCGTTGTTTTTCTTCCAGGCAGTGAAGGCTGCACTGTTGCCCAATCTTGCCTCGCTGGCCGGGCGCGGTGATCTTGACGCATTCCGTCAGCTGCAACTGAGGCTTGTGGGGGCGGTCACGGC
Source organism: uncultured Acidimicrobiales bacterium (assembly GCA_964533595.1). Lineage (GTDB taxonomy): Bacteria > Actinomycetota > Acidimicrobiia > Acidimicrobiales > Aldehydirespiratoraceae > SZUA-87. Next base: position 34,610 of record CAZHMP010000011.1, read on the forward strand.
CGCGGCCGCGGCATCTGTCGGAGTCATGGCCTGGCTTGGCCCCTGGCTGGTTTCGAGCCTGTTCGGAGATCAGCTGGGATCGCGTGACATGGCACTTCTGGCGGCCAGCGGTGGTGGTCTCATGATCATGTTGTCTCTGTCTCTTGGACTGGTGGCTCTCGACCACACCCGATTGGCGGTCGTCGGGTTCTTTGTGGGCGTCGTGGTGTTCCCGATTTCCCTTCTCACTTCCCACGACGCGTATCTACGTGTGGAGATCGCACTCGTTGCGTCGGTGGTTGCCGGTGCGTTGGTAACCGCCGGTCTTCTCAATACCGAGTATTCCGCTCATCGCCGATCCGGCAGGCTCAGCCCGACCATCCAATCTCCGAGCGGGGCGGGCAATGTCCGGGAGCGCTAGGTTGCCGATCATATGAAGGGCCTAATTCTCAGCGGCGGGGCGGGCACGCGCCTTCGCCCCATCACCCATACAAGCGCCAAACAACTCGTGCCCGTGGCCAACAAACCGATCTTGTTCTACGGCATAGAAGACATGGCACGTGCCGGCATCACCGAAATCGGCATCATCATCGCTCCTCAAACCGGGGAGGAGATTCGCGAAGCAGTGGGCGACGGATCCCGGTTCGGTGTGAGAGTCACCTGGATTCTTCAGGACGAACCCCTCGGACTGGCGCATTGCGTCTTGATCGCCAGAGATTTCCTGGCAGACGACGACTTTGTGATGTACCTCGGCGACAACATGCTCGAGCAGGACCTCAGCGGGTTCGTCAAGCGATTTCATCAGAGCCGAGCCAACACGCTGTCGCCTCAGCTCGATGAGCCACAGTTGCCGGTGCCGTCGGCGCAGATAATGCTGGCACGAGTCGACAATCCCCGTGCCTTCGGTGTCGCCGAGATCGGCTCCGATGATGAGGTGGTCCGACTGGTCGAGAAGCCCGATGACCCGCCTTCCAATTTGGCCTTGGTCGGTATCTACCTATTCGAGTCTTCGATTCATGAAGCTGTTGCAGCTATCGACCCGTCGCCGCGTGGCGAACTGGAAATCACCGACGCCATACAGTGGCTGATCGATTCGGGTCGTCGGGTATGCCATGAAGTGCTCGAGGGGTGGTGGATCGACACCGGGAAAAAGGACCCGCTGCTGGAGTGCAATCGCCTGGTGCTCGACACCATCGAGCGTTCCATCGATGGAGAAGTCGATGACAAATCCCATGTCGAGGGACGAGTGGTGCTGGAGGCGGGCGCGAGGCTGGTCAACTCCACAGTTCGAGGTCCGGCGGTGATCGGGGCCGGATCCGTGATCACAGACAGCCATATCGGTCCGTACAGTTCCGTTGCGGTCGATTGCCGGGTTGTGCGTAGCGAAGTCGACAATTCGGTGATCTTGCGTCGAGCTGCAATCACCGACATCCCGCGCCTCACCGATTCCCTGGTGGGCCGCGACACCGTGATCGAACGAGGCGAGTCGCGTCCAAGAGCCACCAGAGTGATGATCGGTGACCATTGCAATATCGAGATCGAATAAACCCCATGGCCTCAACCGGAGATGTCGAATGGCACAAGTGAACCCCCTGCCGGAAATCGATGGAGTCTGGGTGGTGGAGCCCGATATCCACGCCGATGCCAGAGGATCTTTCATCGAGACCTATCGACGCTCGTGGTTCCCCGGCCAGCGAGAGATGATCCAAGCCAATCGTGGCGACCGCGCCGCCAAGACGATCGTTGGGCTCCATTACCACCTGCACCAAAGTGACTATTGGTACGTTCCGTTCGGATCCTTGCGGGTCGTTCTGCACGATCTTCGAGAGGGTTCATCCACCGATGGCGCCACATGGACCATCGATCTCGGAGCGCAGCCCGACGGCACGCACCGTCACACCGGCGTCTACATCCCCCCTGGGGTGGCGCATGGGTTCTCGGCTCTGTCGGACTGCACGATCACCTACTTGGTGGATGGCTACTACAACCCGGCCGACGAGTTGGGTGTGGCCTGGAATGATCCGGAAATCGGTGCCGACTGGGGCGTCGAATCGCCGATCGTGTCCGACCGCGATGCAGCAAACCCGCTACGGAACGAACTTCCCGTCGACAGGCGACCACACTCGTCGCTGCGAACCACCTAGGAGCTGCGTTGAAACGATTCGTCACCGGCGCCGCCGGATTCATCGGCAGCAACTACCTGCGCCACGTACTCGCCAACTCCGACGACACGGTCGTGGTGTTCGATGCTCTCACCTACGCCGGGAACCTGGTGAGTATCGAAGATGTATTGGGGGAGCGGGCATCATTCGTCCACGGAGACATCACTGATCGCGACGCCGTGAAGGCGGCGATGAGCGGATGCGACGTGGTCGTCCACTTCGCGGCTGAGTCACACGTCGACCGGTCCATCGAAGGTCCCGATGCCTTCGTCCACACCAATTGCGACGGAACCAACGTGATGTGCGACGTCGCCACCCATCTGGGAGTCGACCGCTTCGTTCACATATCGACAGATGAGGTCTACGGATCCGTCGAGTCGGGATCCTCGCTCGAATCCGATCCTCTTGAACCTCGTTCTCCCTATTCGGCGTCCAAGGCCGGCTCCGACCTGATTGCGCTCAGCTATCACACCACCCACGGAATGCCTGTCGTTGTCACCCGGGCATCCAACAACTACGGCCCTTATCAGTTTCCCGAGAAGGTGATTCCGCTGTTCACCAGCAACCTTCTGGATGGACTCAATGTGCCGCTCTACGGCGACGGCCTCAATGTGCGTGACTGGCTTTACGTCGAAGACCACTGTTCCGGGATCGAGACGGTCTTGAACCAGGGAGCCGTCGGTGAGATCTACAACATCGGTGGTGGCAACGAAATCACCAATCGTGAGTTGACCGACCGGCTCATCGAGCTCTGCGGGCGCGACGAATCGGCGATCGACTACGTCGAGGATCGTCTGGGCCACGATCGTCGATACTCGATCGATTGCAGCAAGCTTCGGGATTTGGGGTGGTCAACTCAGCAGGATTTCGCGGAGGGGCTTGAAAAGACCGTTGAGTGGTATCGCAGCAACCGCGGCTGGTGGGAGCCTCTGAAGGCGGCATCGTGAGAATCCTCGTAACCGGTGCTCGGGGTCAGCTCGGTACGGAGCTTGTGCCGTTGCTGGAGCCGCACGATGTGGTGGCAGTTGATCTTCCGGAACTGGACATCACTGATCGGGCCTTGGTCGTTGGTGCCTTCCACGAGGTTGGTCCCGACATCGTGATCAACTGCGCGGCGATGACCGCAGTCGACGACTGCGAGAGCAAGGTTGATCTCGCATACGCAGTGAATTCGATGGCAGTCCGAAATCTGGCCGAGGGTTGTCGCTCTGTCGAAGCACATCTGGTCACCGTCTCCACCGATTACGTATTTGATGGCACCAAGGACGCTCCGTACAACGAGTGGGATCAGCCGTGTCCGCAATCGGTCTACGGCAGCTCCAAGCTTGCCGGGGAGAGAGAGGCCGGTCCAGCTGCCACAATCGTTCGTACCGCGTGGCTCTGTGGCGATCACGGACCGAACATGGTGAAGACGATTCTGCGTCTTCTTGGTGAGCACGACACACTGTCGTTTGTCGACGATCAGCGCGGTCATCCCACGTTTGTTTCGGACTTGGCAGTGGTGTTGAGGCGTCTCGCCATCGAGCGCCGTCCTGGCGTATTCCACGTCACCAACCAAGGCGCGGTTAGTTGGTTCGAGTTCGCCAGAGAGGTGGCGAAGGCATCGGGTGCCGACCCTGATCGGGTCAGCCCGTGTTCCACCTCCGATCTGCAGCCGCCACGTCCGGCGCCCCGGCCGGCCAACTCGGTCCTCGACAACATGGCGATGCGCCTTGCCGGGTTGCCCACCACGCGAGACTTTCGCGCCCCGCTGGCGGAGTTGGTTGGCCGTCTCACCTGAGGAGGCTTGATGAGAGTTCTTCTCGATGCAGTGCATGCGGCCGACGTGTGGATTCTCGGCGCTGTGGAGGACCGACTTCTTGGTAATGGGGCCGACACTATTTGGCTTTCGCGTCCCGGCAAGGATTGCGTTGTCGAGCTCATCGAATCGCGGGGACAGCCCCACATTCCGACGTCGACCGCCGGGACAACTCGCGCTGGGCTCGCCAAAGAGCTGCTGGAACGCGATCGCCGGACGCTTTCGGCGGTGAGAAGACATCGACCGGATCTCATTCTCACGAGATCGCCCGCCGGCGCGCAGATCGGGTGGCTCACCCGTACACCTGTCGTATACGACACCGACGATGGCCGGGCGGCCGGTGCGCTGTATTGGGCGGCGGCGCCTTTTGCCAGTCTCATTACGAGCCCGACCGTCACATTTGATTCCGATTCGCGCCGGCACTGCAGATATCGGGGCTACAAGGAACTCTTTTATTTACACCCTGATCGCTTCACCGCCGACCCGTCGGTGCGAGATGAGATCGGGGTGAGTTCCGGCAGTCGACTGTTCGTGCTTCGTCTCACCTCTTTCACCGCCAGTCACGACTCATCCGAGGTGGGGTTCAATCGAGAGCAGATTCATCAGTTGCTCACGACGCTTGGCAGAGCTGGACGGGTTGTCGTTTCCTCAGAAGCCGAGTTGCCGCCGGAACTCACCGAATACGAGGCATCGGTTCCACCGGACCGTTTTCATCACCTTCTGGCGGCGGCTGATCTTGTGGTTGGAGATGGCCAGTCGGTGTGCTCCGAAGCCGCGGTCGCTGGTACGCCCTCCCTCCGGTTCACCAGCTGGGCGGGTCGTCACGCATATCAAGTCGAGCTGGAGCAGCGTTGGGGCCTGACCCGCGCCTATTCGCAGAGCCAATGGACGGAGTTCTTTGCCGAGGTCGAAAGGACGCTTGCCGATCTTGATGGAGCGGCGGATCGACATGCTCTCGGTCGCGAGCGGATGCTCGAATGGTGCAGCGACCCGCTCGATGATTTCATTCCGTGGATTTACGACTTGGTCAAAGAGCGCCATTCCTGACGACCCGGGCGAATCTTGTGCAACCTCTCACCAGGGAGTGGCGTCGAGGAATCAAACCGCCAACAGCGATGCCTCTACCAAAGGCGGTGGGGCGACGGCAGTCCACGCGGCGGGGCTCTGCGCGAGCCGGTGAAGCAGGACCGCCATCTCGCCACGTGTGATGTTGAGGTCGGGCGAGTAGGTGTCGGCGGTGGTGCCCTGGGTGACTTGGACTTCCTGAAGCCAGTTGGCAGCGTCGAAGTAGAAACTCCCGGGCGTGACATCGACGAACGGTGATGGCTGTGACGGGGCCGGATGACCACACATCCGCCACAGAAACGCAGCCATCTGGCCGCGTGTCACGAACTCGTCGGGTGAGAAAATCCCTACGGATGTACCTCGGGTGATCTCCATGTAGGCGAGCCAACCGACCGCTGGCGCAAGGGGATGGTCTGGCGGTACGTCTTCGAAGGGTGGAGGATCCAGCACTGCAGGCTGGCCCCAGAGGCGCCACAAGAATGCCGCCATCTGGATGCGCGAAACCTCATCCATCGGCTCGAACAACCCGGGAAGCGTTCCCTTTGTGATGTCGTTGGCCCTGAGCCAGTAGACGCCGTCGGCAAAGAACTTTGTCGGCTCGACATCGATGAAGGTGGCGAAGAGCCGAAGGTCCATGAGCGAGGCGGTGCGACCGTCGCCTGCGCTGGCGGTGACCGTGATCGAACGGGTGTCGAGGTCGATCGGAACGGTGTGCGTGAAACCGTGGTTGTCGCCCGCCGCCGGATATTGGATCGACAGATCGGGGTGGGGTGCGTCGGCGTTGATGGCCTCGGTCGTGGTCTGGTCGGTTGTTATTGTGAGCGGGACCAAGGTGGTTGGGGCAAACCTGTCGATCGCCCACCCGGACATGCCTATGGCGTCGGGCCCGTAGTCCGGTACGAGATGCCCGAACACGGGTGACAATTCTGCCGCCGCGGTGCGAATCTCCGGGATCCGACCGAACAGCACCGAGCCGGGGCAGGAGGTTTGCTGGTTCTCCCGGTGGCCCGAGACGTTGTTGACCAGGACCATCTCGCCGGGCTCCGCGTAGTCGCCGCCCGCCGATCTCACGCTGGTCGTACCAAGCGGGTCGACTCCGTATCTCGCGAGCTTCCAACCCAAAAGAGTCGACAATGAGTCGACAACCGGTTGGCCGGGATCGGTGCGACTGAACGTCCCCAGAACGGCAACCCCCACGCTCTCTGTGTTGAGGCCGGAAGTGTGAGCGCCACTGACGGATCCCTCGATCGATCCGGCGCGAGCGTGCCAGATTCTGCCGAATCGATCGATCACGAAGTTGTAGCCGATGTCGTCCCAGCCTCGTGTGTCCATGTGGTATCTCTGGATGCCTCGAAGCAACCTCGGCACGTCGGCGGGTCCGTAGGAGTTGATGTTGACGGTGTGATGCACCACGGCGTGGCGGATGCCGACATCGGCTCGGCACCCAAGGCCATTGACCGATGACCCGAGCCAGCAATCCACGGTGTCTCGTCGCATACGGTCGGTCCAGTTGCTGCGCTCGATGATTGAAAGTCCCGGCATCGGATCGAAGGTCGTGTACCCCTCGGCGGTGATGCCAAAGGTCGACAACGGCCCGCGTGTGTCGGGTATTTCAACCACTCGCAGATGAGAGGCGGTCCCGTTGGGTGTGATCTCGAAAGCGGTCGCATCCGGAACGAGAACCGCCGGGCTGTGGACCCTTCCGGTCGGGTCGGGCGGCCCATGGCCGTGGTCTGACTCGACGTCGATGGCGGCGCCCCATGCCCCGTTCACAAGAGGTCGCACGGTGGCGACCACCCCGCCTGGCTCGGGGCCCTCCCAGCTGAGGCCTACGCCAATAACGTCACCGGCGTCTGCCCGAATGGTGATACCGGGCGCCGGCAGGATGGAACCCGTTGTTGTGGGATATGCCTGCGCCGAGGCAGGAAGTCTGCGAAGCCAGACTGCGAGCGGGCTCATCGCCGTCGCCTGCAGCAGAAGGCGACGTGGCAGCCTCACACCGCTCGCATGGCTGTGGGGAGGAACGCGTCGGGAGCAAAAGCTGCGGGTTTGGCGGCGAGCCTCCAGAGGAACGTGGAGATGTCACCTCGCATGAGAGGCATGAGGGGAGAATACGTGGTGGCAGTGGTGCCCAGGGTGATCTCGTTTTCGACCATCCACTGCATGGCCGTCTCGAACCAGGCATTGGGCGGGACGTCCTCGAACGTGATCAAGTTGACCGGCTGGGGCTTTCCGGCGAATCGCCAAAGGAATACCGCGGCCTCGTCTCGACTGACGATCTTGTCGGGGGAAAACGTCGTTTCTGTGGTGCCCTTGGTTATGCCCTTCTCGACCATCCACTGCACGGCTGTCTCGTACTCACTTCCCGCCGGGACATCCTCAAACGGTGTCGGTGTAGCCGGCAGTGGCCTACCTGCGAAATTCCACATGAACAAGGCGAGTGTGCCCCTGTCGTTGCCGAGACCCGGGCCGTAATGATTGGGCGACACACCGGTGCCGATGTCGTTGAGCGTCATCCACCGGATGGCATCGGCGAAATATGCGGTGGGGTCAACGTCAAAATACGAAGAGATTCGAAGGCGGTGCCCAGGGAAGCGGTCACAGCCAGCAGTTGCGCTGCATCCGATCCGCAGCGCGTTCCAGAATCTGTAACCGAACGGCTCGGCAGTGTCATAGTCCGCGTCGGAGGGGTCGCCTCGACGAATCTCGAGAGTCCGGGAGGAGCCGTAAACGGTGACCAGCGCGTAGTCGACGTACCCCGAAGTGGTGTTCTCGATCGTGATCCCCTCGACCTGACCTACGTCGAGATCGGTGTAGGGGTAGTCGGCGAGCCATTTGCTGATGTCGTCAAGCGAATATGTGCGGTCCCATGCGGCGTTCGGATTGCTGGCCTGATTGTCGTATGGATCCGGATTGGAACGGAGGTACGAGATCGGGTCGCGCACCCAGCCTGCCCACTGGTAGTTGTCCTCATTGGCGTTGGTGTATCCGCCGTTGGAGGAGGAGTAGAACGTGGTGGCCACCTGGCCGTCGGGGGTTGCCACGTACATGTCGTTGGTGACGTCGACGGCTTCGATCCAGCGGCAATCAGCGTTGGGACACGGCTCGGACTCGTGATCCCAACCGACGTAGTTTTGATCGAGGGTGGAGGCATAGAGGTTGAACGGCTCTTGCCAAGTCGGGTTGGTGTCGCGGCGCGACATCGTGGCCAGGGCATACGAGCGGCCGGCGATTGCCTGGCTCCTCAAAGCTTCGAAGTGCCACCGGGCGGGAACCTCGGCCAGACCGTAGAGATACTGCTGCATCGTCATGTTGCCGACCACGACGCAGAAGTCGTCGTCGGCAGGATTGCCACAAAGCGTTGCCGCCGAAGCGTTGCCGGGCACTCTTCGACCGTCCGGCAGCAGCTGTATCTGCCCGTGGGCGTAGCGGCGCCCCGGAGTGTCGGCCGCACCGATGGCAATGGGCTCACCGTCATTGAATGTGATGGTGAGGAACGCTCCGACGCATCCCGATCCGCACACATCGGCCACCAGGTTGCTGACAACCGGCTGGCGACCGTTGCAACTGGCACCGGGGCCGGTGAGAACTTGCCATGCGTAAGCGCCTTGCACGGTGTCGTATGAACGTGCGATGGCGATCGCGTCTGAAGTCGTGGCGATGACGACGTCATCAACACTGATGGAAACCGGGCTCGGATTGCCGGTGGCGCCGGGACCGAGCGGGGTGAATGACGAGCAATTGTCGACGCCGACGCGCACATCCACATCATCCACGGCTACAAGTGGATCGAGGGTGAGGTTGGCCGAGCCCACCAAGTTGGTGCCCTGATAGTAGAAAGCGAGGATCTCCTCGGCGGTGAAGCCGGCCTCGGCTCGGCCGAGTGCCCCGTATTGGCTCATGCCGACGCCGTGGCCCCACCCGCCACCGGAAAACGTGATTGTCTGCGGGGTGGGATTTGTGGCCGCGCCGGCAGGTTCAACCAGCGACAGCATCGCAGCCATGATGGCGATGGTGAGGAAGGTGGCGAGGCGCTGCAAAGACATGTTTCCCTATCGGCCGGCCGCCCGATCCGAACCAGCACTTTCTATCGTAAATTGGATCCGAAGCGGTGACGGTCACCCTGTTAAGTCACCGCGCGGGTCTACCGTGGTGATGGTTGAGCCGTGTGTGTTCGAGTCGCACGTCAGGTTCCGGCAAGAAGGAGACTTGAGTGCGCAAACTGATTGTGGTGTTGGCAACGCTCGCGGGCGTGTCGACAATGCTGGGCGTGGCATCGGTGTCGGCCGCCCAGGTCGTCGCCTCCCCGCCCGATGAACCACTCACTTCTGTGCTGGTATCGGTGACTGATCTGGGACTTGCCGGTGACGCCGATCTACTGGCCCACGAACTGGAACTGGCCCACGGCGGCGACATTCGCCCCACTGCGGCGCTCGACGAATTGAACCTCATAGCGGCCGACGTCACGCCGGCCGGTGCGGCGGCATTGGCTCAGGCTCCATTTGTCGAGTCGGTCGAACCCTCCCATGAGTTCCATCCAATGCTCGATGTCTCCGTGCCCACCGTTGGTGGCGTCGACACGAGAGCCGCCGGTTTCTCTGGCGCAGGCAAGGTGGTTGCTGTAATCGATTCGGGTGTCGATGGCTCGACTCCCGGGTTGGTCGGGTCGGTGGTGGGAGAGGCAGAGGCCTGTTTCGTGCCCGATACATACGTTGCGCCCACCGTGTTGGTCGAGGGATGTACCGCGGGGGCGACCGGCCCCGGGTCGGCAGCTCCGTGCCTCCTCCTGCCGGGCGAGTGCAGTCACGGCACCAGAGTCGCCGGAATCATCAGCGCCAGCGACGCCACGTACAACGGGGTCGCACCCGACGTCGGTATTCTCGCCATACGCGTGTTCGGCGTCATCGACGACGGATCCGGACCTAAGCCGGATATCCCGGAGGCCGGAGTATTGCAGGCACTTCAGTATGTGTATGAGCAGTCGGCGAATTTCGACATCACCTCGGTGAATTTGAGCCTTGGTGGCGCGCCTGGAGACTGCGTCTCGGCTTCATGGTCGGACATCGTCGGCCGCTTGGCCTCGAAGGGGATAGCCGTGGTGGCGGCCAGTGGCAATGACGGCTGGGGTGCCGCGCTTGATCCGACGACACAGTTGCCGACCGATGCCATTTCCTTTCCGGCGTGTCTTCCGGGTGTGATATCGGTGGGGTCCACGACGCCGTCAGGCACCGTGTCTGCATTCACCAACTCATCAAATCTGCTCGACCTGGTGGCGCCCGGCGACCCGATCACCTCCACCGTTCCGACCTCATTCGCACCCAGCGGATTTGCCCCCGACACAGGCACATCGTTCTCGTCGCCTCACGTTGCCGCCGCCATCGCCGTGCTCGACCAAATGTGGCCGGGCATGAGCGTGGAACGGAAACGAACGCTCCTTCGGGCTGCAGGATCGATGGTGCTGCGGGCCACCCCCGATGTCGGCGACGTTGAGCTGCGTTTCCCTGAGCTCAGGCTGGCCGGTCTGATTGGTTTCGTACCTTTTGTTGATTCGGTCGACGATGCGTTCTGGGCCGCCCCGGCTGATTGGTCCAAGTACACCGGCGTCGCAAACGGATTCGCCGACGGGACGTTCGGAGCGAACACACCTTTGAACAGGGCGCAGGCAGTCACCTTCTTGTGGCATCTGATGGGCAGCCAGATCGTGGCACCGACCTTGCCGGCCTTCACAGACGTGCAACCAGACAGCTTCTACGAGCAGGCCGTCGAGTGGGCACGGGCATCTGGTGTCACCCTTGGCACGAGCGACACCACATTCTCCCCGTCTGATCCTGTCACGCGTTTGCAGGTCGCAACTTTCATGTGGCGAATGGCCGGTAAGCCGGCCGCTGCGGTGGCGTCGAGCTTCCTCGATCGCCCTCAAGATCCATCCTTCGCCGCAGCGATTGACTGGATGGCTGCAAATGAAATCACGGCCGGTACGGATACCGATGGCTTCTTTTTCTCACCAGGTTGGACCATCGACCGTGGTCAGATGATCACATTCATGTATCGGCTCATCAACGCATCCGGCGCTTGGACCGGCACGGTTCTGCCTCCGGCTCTGGCACTGTTCTGAGCCGGGTTCCAACGGAAATGAAACTCAGAAGTGTCGGCCCGAACGCGTGGTGACGCCGTACTTCACGATGCAACGCGCAGCGGCAACGCCGTCGCGCCAGTTGATCTTCTTGCCCTCGGCGTAGGTACGACCGGAATACGAGATCCCGACCTCCCACACCCTCCAGCCTCCCGCTGCCACTTTGGCGGTGATCTCCGGTTCGACACCGAACCTGCTTTCTTGGAGATCGAGACCCTGCACCACGTCTCGTCTGAACGCCTTGTAGCAGGTCTCCATGTCGGTGAGGTTGAGGTCGGTGAACATGTTGGAGAGCAGCGTGAGCATCCGATTGCCCACCGAGTGCCAGAAGTAGAGAACCCGTCGAGGCCGACCTGATTGGAAACGTGAGCCGTAGACCACATCGGCTGCACCCGCCAGCAGTGGCTCGAGCATGAGGCCGTAGTCCTCCGGGTCGTATTCAAGATCGGCGTCCTGAACAATCACGAACTCGGAATTGGCCTCGACGAATCCTCGACGCAGCGCCGCACCCTTTCCCTGATTGTCGGGTTGCAGGCAGACCAACACGCGAGGGTCTGAAATCTCGGCCAGCAATTCTCGAGTGCCGTCGGAGGATCCATCATCGACGATCACGAGTTGCGCGGTGTATGGGCTCTGAAGCACCTTTTCGACAATTGCCGCAATCGTTGCCGCCTCGTCGAAACAGGGCATGACGACGCTGAGACACGGAGTGATTTCGCCAACCATAAGCGAGAGGGAGGCTAGCAGCGCTTCTCGTATCCATCGTTGGCCGGGCTAGCATCGTTGGCCATGCACAGCGGCTGCAATCGGTGACCAAAATGACGCACCGAGTTGCGATTGTGATCCCATGCCTCAACGAATCGTCGACCATTGCCGAAGTCGTCGAGGGATTCCGTGCCGCCGTTCCAGATGCTCTGATCGTGGTGGCCGACAACGGGTCAGATGACGACACGGCGCAAGTCGCCGAGGCGGCGGGTGCCCGAGTCCTCACAGAGCAACGGTCCGGCAAGGGATATGCCATGCGTCGACTCTTCGCCGACATCGACGCCGATTGCTACGTGATGGTGGACGGCGATGCCACCTACGACCCGTCGACCGCGCCCGAAATGATCTCCCAGGTGCTCACGAGAGGCGTCGACATGGTTGTGGGCCGTCGGGTCGGAGACGACCACGGGGCATACCGGGCTGGCCACCAATGGGGAAACGCCATGTTGTCGTGGTCATTCCGCAGCCTGTTCAGAATCGGGCTCGACGACACATTGAGCGGCTATCGGGCGTTCAGCCGCAGATTCGTGAAGACGTTTCCGATCCTCACCCAGGGTTTCGAGCTGGAAACCGATCTCAACGCCCACGCAGCCAGCCTTGGACTGTCGTATGTGGAGATCGACACGCTCTACCAGAGCCGGCCGGAAGGTTCCGAGTCGAAGCTGGCCACTTGGACCGACGGGCTCAAGATCATGCGCCGTCTTCTCAGATTGTTTCGCGATTGGCGCCCGCTGCTCAGCTTCTCGGTTCTCGGGTTCATCCTGATGTTGTTCGCCACGATCGCGATCATCCCGATCGTCGTCGAATACGCGCGCACCGGTCTTGTGTCGCGATTGCCCACGCTCCTCGCCGCTACCGCCGCCTACTTGGCCGGTGGCGGTCTGGTCGGCACTGGCATGATCCTCGAACGAGTGACACGTGTGCGCCTCGAGGTCACCCGGCTCCTCTATCTGTCCAATCCTGCGCCCCACGACGGTCAATCAACCACGCAGCTGCCGTGATCCATATCGTGATCGGCACCAAAGCCGAATACATCAAGACCGCGCCGGTTCTGCGGGAGCTTCAGCGTCGCCACATCAATTATCGCCTCATCGACGTGGGTCAGCACGCTGGTCTTCCGGTCGAGTTCCGTCGCGACCTGGGTCTTGGTGATCCGGATGTGAGGCTCGACCAACGCGGTGACGCCGAGACGATTGGTGAGGCAGCTTCTTGGATGTTGCGCACCTCTCGAAATTTGTTCAGGTCGCGGCGGTGGCTTCGTCGCGAGGTGTTCGGAGGAGAAATCGGAGTGTGTTTGGTCCACGGCGACACGCCCTCGACGCTGCTGGCCAGTCTGATCTCGCGTCGAGCCGGGCTCGAGGTCGCCCACCTCGAATCAGGACTCCGCTCGCATCATCTCTTCCATCCGTTCCCCGAAGAACTGACGCGGATCATGGTGATGCGACTTGCTTCCACACTTTTCGCGCCGGATGCAGTTTCGGTGGCCAACCTGGAGAAGATGAAGGTGAAGGGCGACATTGTCGAAACTGGCGGAAACACGTCCATCGACGCGGTGGCCCACGTGGTGACGAATGGATCCGATACCACATCGAACGGTGCCGGTCTCATCACCATCCACCGAGTTGAGAACCTTCACCGTCGTGGCCGGGTCGACGCCCTGATCGAATTGCTCGCGAAAACGGCTGCGATGGGGCCGGTGAAGTTCCATGTTCATCAACCAACGGAACTGGCGCTGCGCAAAGCGGGCAAATGGGATGGCCTGGCCGACACCGGGGTCACGATCTTGCCGCTCGTCTCTCACGAAGAATTCCTCGGCGAGGTGCTCGAAGCGCCCTGGGTGATCACCGACGGCGGGTCGATCCAGGAGGAATGCGCGATGTTGGGCGTGCCAACCCTGTTGTGGCGTGCCCGCACGGAACGTCAGGACGGGCTTGGCGCCAATACTGTGGTTTCCAATTATGAACCGGCGGTGATCGACGAGTTCCTTTCGAACCTCGACAAGTACCGAGGCCGTCGCACTGGCGGTGGAGAATCGCCGGCGGCCGTCGTGGCGGATCATCTCGTTGAGCTTGACGCCAAAGCTTGATCTGGAACAGCCTCAGTCGCCGGCTTTGGTTTCTCGAATTGCTTCGGCCAAGCGTTCGACTACTTGACGATTTCGATCGGCCTTTGCCCTGAATCCTGCGAGGGCTTCGGTTCGCTCGACTGTCTTGTCGAATATGGAGTCAAACTCGGCCAGGATCTCGGGTGGAGATACGTCGAGCGGGGCGAGTGCCATGCCTCCGTAGCTTTCTGCTACGAGGTCGGCCATCTTGGGCGAGTAGTCGAGTGTCACACATGGACGACGGTGGAGAAGGCCGGATATGGCCCCGTGGTAGCGCATGGTGAGCACCATTCGCCCAGCGCCCATTCGCGAGACTATTTCGTCCGGGCCGGGTGATTCGATTGTTGACCGACTCTGCAACTGGGCTGCGACCGCTTCGTGAAGTGGCGTGTCTTGCTCGCGTTCCCATGCCACGAACCGCACGTCGAGTCGGCGGGTTGTTGCCACTGCATCGATGATCTCGGCCCAGAGTCGAACGCGGCCGATGGATGGGGGATCGGTTGCTTTCAATCGTCGCTGGTTGACGTCGTTCGCCCTGCGCAGTGAAACCACGAGGTGGTCGCTCTCGGCGGTGGTCGGCAGGTCCGTCAGGAACACCGGATCTGCCGTGGCGGCCGCTGATTGGCCCGTAAGTTCAAGGTGGCGTCGAGCGGAGGCCTCGTCGCGCACGCTGATGGCTACTGCATTTCGAAGTATGCCCCTGACCAGCACTTTCCCGCTTCGGCGTCGTACATCGCCGATTCCCAGGGCCACCCCGGCCCAAGGCTTGCGCATCATCCTGGCCGTCGCCAGTCGACTCAGGTGGAACGGGATGTTGAGAGGGCCGGTCTCGTCTTGGATCAAGCCCCCGCCGCCGAAGACGACACCGTCGTGGTGGGTGATGGCCCGCGCCAATGACACGGCATCGCGTGCTCCGGCATGGACCACCATCGGCACGCCGAGCCGAGCGCTCACCTCAGAGTCGATGGTGGCCACGGTTGGCTGACATCCGGCGTCGGTCAACATCCGACAGGTCTGCTCGGCGATCAACTCATCGCCAAGATTGGTGGAGCCGATCCAGCCGAGAACGAGAACTCTCGGTGTGCTCACGCTCTCGAGATCCTTCTGCGCGCCATGATTGCCACGAGTGCCGTGGGCGCAAGTACAACCAAGCCGACGGCTCTGTCGAGTGCAGCCGCCACGCCCGCTTCGGCGCCGCCGAGACCCGATAGTGAGCCGAGCACCACGGCGATTCCCTCTTTCACACCGAGGCCGGCGGGGACGATTCCAACCGCGGCAGACAAAGGCGCGGCCACGCCCACGCTCACAACCTCCGAAATTGATCCGGCAATTCCGAGTCCCCGCAGAGCCAGCCAGAATCGGAGCGCGCCCAGCGCGGTCATCGATGCCTCTGTCACCACGAGAGCGATGATGGTGTTGTTTGGCGCGTCGAATCGTCGAAGGATCGCGCCACTGATGACGATGGCCGCGATTCCGACGAGAGTAAGGCCGAGCGAAACCAAGCCGCGGACCGGAGCGAGTCCGAGTCCTGCGGCGAACATCGACACGCCGATCCAGAGTCCACCCACCGCGGCGAGAACCCTGACGGCGGCCACCGACGACGCTCCAGCCTTCTTCAACACCACAAGTCGAGTAATCACCGCGCCCGGCAGAGGAAGCATGTTGGCCGCCGTGGCGATGGTGGTGGTGATCACAGTGGTGGCGGGGTCGATCCGCAAACCGAGGGCTCGGCCCACGAGGTGGAACTCGACACTCACGGCGGCATAGGTCACCAGAACCGCCACGGCGAG
>CAZHMP010000011.1:50505-55441 GCA_964533595.1 uncultured Acidimicrobiales bacterium
GCATCGAGCGCCTCGACCACCAAGCTCGCGTTCAGGTCAACTGAGACCAGATCGGCGCGGAGGTCGAGCAAGAGGGCAGCGGTGTCGGGGCCGGGCCAACCTATTCGAAGCCCGGGTCCAGATCCGAATGACACCGTCTGAGTTGACGGACCCGGCGGCATGGGGGTGCCCGCCACGGTGCCGATCGGATACGACATGTACTTCACGGCCATGCGGTCGAGAATTGGCGATTCAATCACTTGCGGGGTCGTGCCGAGTCGGGTGTAGGTGGTGGTGACGAATACCCCGGGGTCGACGGCTTCGAGCAGGTCGCTCCACTCGGGTGTGTGGCCGGCATTGCCAGTGGGTTCGCGTTGTTCATAGAAGGTTCCGGTGCCGGTTATGAGGCTGCCTCCAGTGCCGGCGAACCGATCACCGCCGAGGTTTTCGCTCAAGAATTCGTGGGCCGGTTCCGTGGGGTAGAACTCGGCGTCGGGTGTGGATCGCCACCATCCAGAAGCGAAGGATGCACCGTCGATCACCAGCACCGCGGCAATTGCCAGCACCGCCGCACCGGTTCGTCGTGGCCACTTGACAGCGGTGGCGATGGCGGCAATCAGGGCGATCGCGACAAGCGTCGGCCGGAGAAGCGTCTGCCGCGCCGACACCACGTCGAACGGGTCGGCGTAGTTGCGCAAGGACCGCAACAACAAGATCCCCAACACCGCGCCGATCGCCCCGACAACGATGGCACGACGGCGACTCCAACCGCCGCCACGCTGGACCGCGTCGAGACCACAGGCCGCGGCAACGGCGATCATGAAGGCAAGCAGCCCGCGAAGTCGAGTGAGAGGATTGAAGTCGAGCACTGGCAGTTTCGCCGCAAGGTCGACGTGTGGACCGTCAACGAAAATGAGGGCGCCAAGCACGATCGCCGTTGTGACTGCTGCCACCTGAACCCCGGCCTTGCCGGTCGGTCTCTTGCGGATCACCGCGGCGGCTGCCAGCAAAAGCGCGCCGATCCCCACGAACGACGCCCCTTCGATGGAATTGCTGGGGCCGCCGTATGGGCCGTCGGGCGGGCCAAACGCATCCGGGCTCACGAGGGTGATGGCTTCGATCGGATCACTGTTGACCCCGGCGAGGTTGTCGCGGGGAAGTTGTGCCCTGTCGAGCGAGACCCCAAGTGGAACGAGCGCCACTGCCGCGAGCATGAGGCCGAGCAGCGCGCCGGCAGCAGCTCCGCTCAGCGTCTTGAACCGGGCCGATCTGGTGCGATGATCGAGCAACGTGCGCAGCAGCCCGTAGGCCGCGGCCAGGGCAATCGCCACCACTGCCACCGCAGGGAATCCCTCGAGCATCATCCAGCCGACAGCCAGCGCAATGGCCGCGACCGAGCGAGATCCCGGCCGCTGGACCTGGCGTTCCACAGCCCAGAAGAGGACCGGCACCACGGCGCCCACGTGGCTCTGAGGCCAAAGCGTCCAGGCCACCTGGAACCCGCTGAACGTGTAGATGGTGGCCCCGGCCACCGATGCCAGACGGGAGAGTCCGACCAGTCGGAGAAACGCGATCGAACCGAGCACGGATGCGACGATTCCCAACAGCACCACCCACACGGTCGCCCGGCCAATCGGAAGCGCCGCGTAGGGGATCTCGGTCGGGGAGAAGGCGTCGACGTGTTGCCCGGTGCCACCCACGACGTATGGATTCCACAGCCGGAGATCACCGCTGCGAACCCCTTCACCCCACTCGTTCATACGAGGCAACCGGGCATCGACCAGGTCGGACACGGGAGCCGACGTGATGGTCTCGCCGGCGGGAACCGTGGCTCTCCACGGATCGAAGTGCAGCAGGTAGTCGGATCCTCCGAACGAACCGTGGCCGACAAGGGCAGGCCCGAGCATCGCGAGAATCGAGGCCATCAACGCGACGGCCATCAAGTGAGCGGGCCGAATGCGTTGACGGCGAGCGTCGACGGGCACCTAGCAGCCCGAAGTTGCTGTGTCGCAGGTGCGGTATCCGCCGACAGCGACAGGTCTGCGAATCGTGAGATGCCTGTGACTCATCCGCCGCATCGTACCGAAAGCCAATCACCAGAGTCGGGTTCGGCCAACAGGTGAGATTTCGGTTGAGATTCGTCTTGCAACTTCAGGTAATGTTCCCCGGTCGACACACACAGAGGAGTGCATCAAATGGCGCGACGCACGCCGGTCCATTGGATCACATCTTCGTTCCGAAACTTCTTCAACCTACGTTTCGAGAACCTTGGAGCGCGGGTCGACGAAGTCGGCACGCAAGCCGCTGAGTTGCACACCACAACCACCAACGAGGTCAGGGCAAATTCCGATTTCGTGGCTGAGATGGCCAGAGCCGTCGAGCTTTCCGGCCGCCGCCTTCGCTCAGAGTCGGATCGAGCTGATGCCCAGCTGGCGGAACTCAAGTCGTTGGCAGCAGAAATCCGTGAGCTGCGAGCGGAGCAAATTGCGGCAGAGCTGAATCCTGATGAGGTGATCCCGAGACTTTTCGAGGTATCGCTGTCGGATCTGGGACACAACACAGCTTTGCTGCTCAACAAAGGGCGACTACTCGACGGAATCGGTGCGCCGGCTCTACTCGAGATCAATCATGGGATTGCCCTCGAGTACGTGGCCGGAGGCCAACAAGTTGCCGGTCTCAACGAACGGCTGATGGAAATTCCGTATGTTTTTGGTGCCATTCGGGATCTCAATGTTGGCGCGTCGATCATCGACATCGGGTCGGTCGAATCGGTACTGCCACTGTCCTTTGCGATGAGGGGTTACCAATCCACCGCGCTCGACCCACGCGGGTACTCCTACACCCACCCCGGACTCACATCGGTTGCAAAGTCTGTGGCCGATTGGTCCGGACCGGATCAACCGGTGGATGCGATCACCTGTGTCTCGGCCATCGAACACTTCGGCATTGGGGCCTACGGCTTGGCCGATTCTGATGAGCGGCTTGACTTGGATGCCATGGCGCGCTTCAAGACGTGGTTACGTCCCGACGGACGGCTGGTGCTCACTGTGCCATTTGGAGTTGCTGACGTCGATGACGAACAACGGGTCTACAACACCGAAGGAATCTCCGAACTGATGGGCGGCTTTGAAGTCGTCGACAGCGAGATCTACCGACGAGTCGATGCCGTTACTTGGGAGCGGCTGGGCGACATCGTCGCGCACGAGTCTTGGACGGCGGACGCGCCACCAGGGGTCCTCTGCCTTACGGCCAAGCCAACCTGAGCAATGTCGCTTTGGATCGATATCCAGGCCGCTCAGACACCTGAGAGCGCGGAACGCGGAATCGGCAGGTACACCGTCGATCTGACCCGGGCACTGATTCGGTCAGGCGAACCGATTGCGGGCCTTGGAATCAACCCGCTGTTGCCGCGACCCGAATCGCTGCCCGACGATCTGTACGGCGACCACAGGCTTTCCTGGTCCACCGCTGGATCGGTCCGCCGATCTATGGGCGGTGGTCCCTTCGTCCACCTCACGATGTCACCAATGGAGGGGGGTCGCCCGTCGGAGACGGTGATCCCACCTTGGATCGCGGACCCTGGCGTGAGCAGCGCGGCTGTGGTCTACGACCTGATTCCGTATCTGTTCCCGGACAACTACATGCCAACCCGAGAGATTCGCAGGTTCTTCCAGGCCCGGGAGCTGTCACTACGGCAATTCGACGTGTTGCTGGCTATTTCGGAATACACCCGATCCGATTTGAT
Source organism: uncultured Acidimicrobiales bacterium (assembly GCA_964533595.1). Lineage (GTDB taxonomy): Bacteria > Actinomycetota > Acidimicrobiia > Acidimicrobiales > Aldehydirespiratoraceae > SZUA-87. The sequence goes on from CAZHMP010000011.1 coordinate 54,230, forward strand.
CAGGCACTGGGGGATTCACCCCAGCCGAGTTGTGAACATCGGCTCGGGCGCGTCAGATTTCTTTCGTCCTCCTGCTGACGACGAGTCTCCGTTCTCGCTGGTCAAGGACGCGCTGCCGGTCCACCGACCGGACTTTGTGCTGAGCATCGTGGGTTATGACTGGCGCAAGAACGCCGAGTCCCTCATCGATGCGTGGGCCGCTGTCCCGCAATCCACTCGGGCCGACAAGCAACTGGTGCTCACCTGTCGGGTCCCGGATGATGTGGCAGCAAGGTGGGTAGCGAGAGGCGAGGCGGCCGGCCTGAGAACTGATGAAATCGTGGTGACCGGATTCGTTGGCGACCAGTTGTTGCGCGCTCTGTATCAGGCCGCAGGCCTTCTTGTCTTCCCCTCGCGATATGAGGGATTTGGGCTACCGGTATTGGAGGCCGCGAGATGCGGGACACCCTCCATCACTTCCAACAGGTCATCGCTGCCAGAGATTCTCGAGATGCCGGAGTCGACGTTCGATCCCGACGATCCACGCGACATTGCTCGCGTGATCACACGATCGCTGTGCGACGACGCTTTTCGAGGTGATCTGATGTCGGCCGCGGAACGTGCCGCCGAAACCCACACGTGGGATCGGGTCGCCGAGCGGGTGATTGCTGCGACCGCTGAGCTGACAGGCCGGGAGCGGACAGAAACACGACCGATTCGCGTGGCGGTGGTGGGAGCGTCAGACCCGCGTTCGCGGGTGAGAGAAGCTCTAAAGAATGACTACATTGTCGACGAGTTCGGGGCCGGCTCAACGCCTTCCGAGCTTTTCGGGAACGTCCGACAGCTCTCGAGTTTTGACCTCATCGTGGCGGCCGTGGATGGGACTGAATCCGGGCGCGACCTCGCGGTTTGCGGCGTTGCGGATTTGGCCGTCGTGTACTCGCCGGTTGTGGATGGTCCAAGACCATCCTTCGCCGATCGGCCCGGCAGGTCTGAATCGTCTGGTGATCGATGGACGAAGTTGGTCTCAACAATTTCCTCCACGCGATTCGCGGTCGCCGCGGACCTTGAAACCGCTGGTCGGTTACGGATCGAGATCGGCCCGAATGCAAGGCCGGAGATCGTGTCAGCCGACGGTTGCGGCCTGGCCGTCACCCTGCGTCAATTGATTGCCGGATTGACACCCAACGCCAGTTCGAGGTCCGGGAGCCAACCAGATCAGATCGAACAATC
>CAZHMP010000012.1:0-2165 GCA_964533595.1 uncultured Acidimicrobiales bacterium
CCGGTCGACGTGATCGCCGACCTCAGCCGGATCATCACGCTCGACCCGGGAGACATCATCGCCACCGGGACACCCGGCGGAGTCGGCTTTGCACGTAATCCCCAAGAGTTCTTGTCTCCGGGAAGCGTGGTCACAGTATCGATCGAGAGTCTCGGATCTGTCAGCAACGTCTGCGTTGCGTCGTGAGAAACGCAATCCTGGTTCGCTCCCAAGGCGGACCCGAGGTCATGACCTGGGAAGCCATCGATTCGCCCGTGGTCGGCGCTCAGGATTTGCTGGTCGACGTACACGCAGCGGGAGTCAACTTCATCGACACCTACCAACGCAGCGGGCTCTACGACTTGCCGCTGCCGTTCACACCAGGGTCCGAGGGCTCCGGCACCGTCAGCGCCGTCGGCTCGGAGGTCGACGGGTTCTCCCCAGGTGACCGGGTCGCATGGATAGGTGTGCTCGGCTCCTACTCCTCACAACATGTTGTTCCGGCCCGACAAGCCCTCAAGCTGCCAAGCGATTTCGACATGTCGCTGGGTGCGGCCATACCGCTGCAGGGCATGACCGCGCATTACCTGGCCTGCAGCACCTTTCCGGTCGCCGATGGCCACACATGCGTCATACACGCCGCGGCCGGCGGCACCGGTCGGCTACTCACGCAGATAGCCGTCAACAGAGGTGCCCGCGTGATCGCGGTTGTCGGCTCAACCGCAAAGGTTGATCTGGCGAAATCAGCGGGCGCTCACCACGTGATCGACACCAGCACCGTCGGGCTCGTCGAGGGGATCGAAGCCGTGGTCGGCAAGGCAGCAATCGATGTGGTGTTCGACGGAGTGGGAGCGGCGACCTTTGATGCCGGCATCAAGTTGCTTCGACCGCGAGGAATGATGGTCACGTTCGGCAATGCCTCCGGGGCCGTTCCGCCGGTCGCGCCCCTTCGACTCATGCCCAAGTCGTTGTTTCTCACCCGCCCGAAACTCGGCGACTACATCGCCGACGCAACCGACCTCGCCCAACGCTGGGGCGACCTCACATCGTGGATCGCGGGTGGATCGCTCGAAGTCAACATCGGATTGCAGTTGCCCCTATCGGAAGCAGCCGAGGCCCATCGCCGGCTTGAAGGACGCCAGACCACCGGCAAGGTCCTGTTGCTGGCCTGAAAGCATTTCAGTGCCGCGGTCGGTCTAACCTGTGGACCTTCCAGGAGGACACATGGGACGAATAGGCAACACAATCGAACTGGCGAAGACGTCGTGGTCGGTGCTCAAAAAGGACCGCGAGCTTCTGTGGTTCCCCGTCATGTCGTTTTTCGCGTCCGTCGTCGTGATCGTGGCAGTGGCCATACCGATTATCGCGATGGTCGACACGACCAACACTGCCACCGGCGAACAAACCTCGGTCAACCCCGCCGCCGCGGTGCTGGGGATCCTGGCCGCCATGGTGTTGAGCGTCGTGGCCGTGTTCTTCAACGGTGCACTTGTCGCCGGTGCCTACGAGCGCATGAGCGGTGGTGACCCCACCGTCAAGAGTGCCCTCAACCGGGCATTCTCGAGAATTTCCGGATTGGTTCCCTGGGCGATACTCACTGCCACTGTCGGTCTCATTCTCCAGGCATTGCGTGAACGCGCCGGTTGGCTCGGCCGCATGGTCGTCGGAATGATCGGGATGGCTTGGGACGTCGCAACGTTCTTGGTGGTTCCAGCCCTGATAATTGACGAGCTCGGCGCGGTGGATGGTCTCAAACGCTCGGGATCGCTGCTCAAGCAAACCTGGGGCGAAAACATCGCGGCGAGAGTCGGATTCGGGCTTCTGGGCATGCTTCTCATAATCCCGGCCGTGCTGCTGGTCGTACTCGGCGGTGCCAGCGGAGTCGGCGTCTTTCTGGTCGTCACCATCATCGCCGCGGTGGCGTGGGTGGCACTCGTGATGGTGGTGCTCACCGCCCTCAACGCCGTGTTCCAGACCGCGCTCTACCTTTACGCCACAACGGGTTCGGTCCCGTCCGGGTTCGAGTCGAGTTCGCTACCGCAGGCCTTCGGGCAGCGCTGAGGACCGAACGTTCCGACCCATCCGCGGTTCCCGGTGACAACAACACCATCCGAGGCATACGAATCGGCGCTCAATTTCGAGTGGGACCACCTCGCGTCGCCCGGCACATGGTGGACAGGGCCAGA
>CAZHMP010000012.1:2265-17013 GCA_964533595.1 uncultured Acidimicrobiales bacterium
TCAATTTCGAGTGGGACCACCTCGCGTCGCCCGGCACATGGTGGACAGGGCCAGAAAGGATTGCGATCGCCGCCGAAGCGCGCCTCGCCACCCGGGGCCTTCCGCCCACCGGCGCGCTGCCTGTCGCAGCCACCGACGCGGCGCGCACTGTCGCCACCGAGGCTTCCACCATCAGGCCTGCGACAATCGCCACATGGGGACGCGATGGTCTCGACGTATTTGCCTACGTCGAGATCGTCGGGATCGTCGCCATCGTGATGGCCCTCGACGTGGCTGCATTCGGACTCGGACGCTCTGCGGAACCGCTTCCGGTTGGACTTCCGGGTGATCCCTCGCGCGAGAAACCTGACGGAGCTCAGACCACCAACGGCTGGGTACCCACCGTCGGGCCGGCATGGGCGCCCGAGGCGCTGTCGGCGGTCACAGCCGAACGAGATGCCATGACCACCGTCCACGGCCCGCTCTACATGACCATGCAGGAAATGGGCGACCTGGAGATCATCAAGAATGGCATGACACGCGATCAGATGGAGCTCGTGGCAGCCCGAACTTCGATGCTCAACGATTGCTTCTATTGACTGATCGCCCACTCATCGATGCTCCGTGCGAGCCTCGAAAAAGCCGGCGGACAAGTCAACCTGCGTCCCATCGCCACCGGCACCGGCCCAACGGGCGTTCGCAATGGTCGCGAGATCATCGAGTTCACCGATGCAGTCGTGCTGCGCGACACCCACGAATTCCCCCAAGCGCGGGCTGCTTTGGAGACGGCCGCGGGAAGCAACGTCGCCGACCGTGCCGCGCTGGTGGCTGGCAACTTCTCAATGATGAACCGTTCGCTTGATGCCATCGGCGCACCGATCGGCAACGGCGGGCTGGCTACGGCCACTGCGCTCGGGGTGGAGATCCCCTCACACCTGCTCTGAGTCGCCGACCGCCTCGCGCAGCGCCTCGCGAAGGCGGTCGTTCTCCTCAGTGGTGCCGACCGTGACCCGTATGCCCTCCCCGGCGAACGGGCGGGTGACCACACCGCGTCGCTCCAGTTCCACCGAGATGTCGTTGGTTCGCGAACCGAATGGCAGCCACAGAAAATTGCCGTTCGGGTCGGGGAATTCATGGCCGTCGGCCCGAAGATTGTCGGCCAATCGGACCCGCTCCGCCAACAGATACTCCACCCTCGCCCGGATCTCCGGCTCGGCTTCAATTGCCGCAATCGCCGCGGCTTGGGCCAGAGCATTCACGGCAAACGGTGCCATCGTCTTGTCGACGTCATCAATGAGTTCGGGTTGCGCTACTCCGTACCCGACTCTGAGCCCGGCAAGCCCGTGAGCCTTGGAGAAGGTCCTCAACACCATCACGTTGGCGTGATCATCCACGAGGTCTGCCACCGGATCTCCGAACTCCGGATCGTTGAACTCCCGATACGCCTCATCCACGGCCACGACCACGTCGCTCGGAACATGATCGAGAAAGTCACTGAGTTGCGAGGTGCTCAGTGACGTGCCGGTCGGGTTGTTCGGCGTAGCCAAGAAGACGATCTTGGTCGCAGGGGTGACAGCCTCGGCAACGGCGTCCAGGTCAACCGACCACCCGTCCAGAGGCACCCGCACCGCTGTGCCACCCATCAGTTGCGTATAGACGGGATAGACCTCGAAAGACCGCCACGGGAACACGACCTCATCGCCCGGGTCGACGAAAGACAGACAAAGCTGCTGCAAGAGACCCGCCGATCCGGGACCAACGGTGACCATTTCCGGGATGACATCAAGCCATGACGCAATCCGTTCTCGCAACATGCCGGCCCGATGATCGGCATATCGGTTGATACCAGTGGCGGCTTGGCGCACGGCGTCGACCACGGAATCGACCGGCGGCCAAGGCGTCTCGTTGGAAGCCAACTTGATCGCATTCGTGATCCCGTACTCAGCCTCGGCCTGCGCAGCGCCCTTTCCCGGGCGATACGACGCCATGGCACCAACTGATGGCCTCACTCTTGGTGTCACTGAGTCCCCAATCATCGATACGTGGAGTTCGGGGCCCCACTCTGCCTCATCTTGAAGGTATAAAGCACTGTGCGACCAACCATGAGCGACCTGCTGGCGGGCCTTGCCGTTTCGCTCGTTCTCGTACCGCAGGCAATGGCATACGCCGAGTTGGCAGGGCTGCCGACCACAGTCGGGCTTTTTGCCGCAGCCATCCCGCTACTGGTGGCCGGACCGCTCGGCTCGTCGCCGTACCTCCAGACCGGCCCCACAGCGATGACCGCCCTTCTCACATTCGGTGCGCTGAGCAGTGTCGCCGAACCAGGCACAACGGAATACGTGAGAATGGCCGCCCTCCTCGCATTCATAGTGGGAGCGGTGAGGCTCGTAATGGGGCTGCTCAGGCTCGGGAGCATGGCATATCTCATGTCCCAGCCGGTTCTGCTCGGGTTTGCCACCGGGGCCGCAACCTTGATCATCTCGTCACAGGTCCCGACCGCGCTCGGCACCCACCCGACAAGCGGAGGCGTGCTCCGCCGAGCAGCCAGCGCGTTGGAGCACCCCGCTGATTGGCAATTGTCAGCAATCGCATTCGCCGCGTTCACCGCGATTGCCGTGGTCGGAGGCCGACGCATCCACAGGTTGTTCCCCGGGGTGCTCCTTGCCGCCACCGTCGGCGTGATCGTGAGCAACGTCACCGACTACTCCGGCGACATCATCGGCTCGATCGACGCTGGGTTCCCCCAGCTGAGCCTGTCGTTGCCCTGGTCCGATCTCGGGTCGTTGATCATCACCGGCAGCGTGATCGCGCTGGTCGGATTTGCCGAACCGACAGCTCTGGCACGCACGTTCGCAGCACAGGAACGTCAGCCCTGGGATCCCAACAAGGAGCTCATCGGATCTGGAGCAGCAAACTTGGGAGCCGCAATATCCGGAGGCATGCCGGTTGGCGGATCGTTCGCACGATCGTCACTCAATCACCTGGCCGGAGCCGACACCAGATGGAGCGGCGCCATAACCGGGCTGACAGTGCTCGTGTTCCTGCCGTTTGCCGGCGTGGTCGAATCCCTGCCGAGGGCGGTCCTCGCCGCGATCATCATCACCGCCGGAATCAATCTGGTCCACTACGTGAGCGTGATCAGAATCTCGAAATACTCACGTCCCCAGGGTTTGGTGGCGGTCGTCACGGTCGTCGCCACACTGGCAACGGCTCCGAGAGTCGAGCGGGGCATCATCATCGGCATTGCCCTCTCGCTCGTGGTTCACCTCTGGAGAGAACTGAAGGTGGGATGCGAGGTGGCGGTTGACGGGTCGGTGCTCACAGCGCGAATTTCAGGCGTGCTCTGGTTCGGGTCGTCGGCTCGAATCGAGGAAGTCCTCATCGACACCGTGGCCGGCCACCCCGACATCACAGAAGTTGTGCTCGACATCGGCGGAGCCGGCCGTATCGACTACTCGGCCACCCTCGTTTTCGAGCAGTTCATCGACGACAGCGAAGCCGCCGGTGTGAGCGTCGAGTTCATCAACATCGCCGACGCGGCGAGGCCTCTGCTCGGACGACGGCTGGGTGGTCGGGCCGGGATACCGAAGTGGACCCAGGTCGACGACTGACTTCGTAGGCGCAAGTCAGTAGACAGCGCCTCCGGGCTCGACCTGATCGGTGGAAGTCGACCTGGCACGATCGAGCTCGGCCTTGTATCCCAGACGGGCTGCCAACAAGTCGCTGGTGACAGTGACCATGCGGAAGCCGGCTGCCAACCTCGCCGGTACGAGTGCTCCGTTGGAGTGGATTCCGGGCACGATTCCGGCCCTTTGACAGGCCGCCACTATCTTGACGAGTGCTTGGTCGAATTCGGGCTCGCCGTCGTTGTTCTTGGGGTCCAATCCAAGCGTGATCGACAGATCAGCCGGGCCCACGTAGATGGCGTCGATTCCGGGTACGGCGAGGATCTCGTCGATGTGGTCGACCGCTTGACGTGTCTCGATCATGGGTATGGCCGCCACATTCTCCGCTGACCACGCCGGGTAATCGTTCACTCTCATTCCGGTGACGGACGGCCCGTAGCTGCGTGCGCCGGCGGGGCCGTAGCGAACGGACCTCACCACCGCCTCGGCCTCGGCCACCGAATTGACCATCGGCACGATGACGCCATGGGCCCCGGCGTCGAGCATCTTGCCGATGATCCCCTGCTCGTTCCAGGGCACTCGCACGATGGGGCTGGATCCTCCCAGAAGGATCGCCTGAATCATGGGTACGGCGTCGGAGTACTCGATTGCACCGTGCTGCGTGTCGATGCAGACGTAATCGAATCCCACTCGTGCCGTCGCTTCGGCCATAACCGGTCCTGGCACGGACAGCCAAGCTCCGAGAGTTGACTCGCCTGCCTTCCATCGAGCTCTGATTGGTGTGGTCATGACCGCGGGTCTAGCACGCCCCGGCGACGTTTGACTCCTCGACGACCGTGGCTTGACCGCCTGTGAGCACGGCGATGGCGTTGTCAACGGCATGCTCGAATAGTCGACGCCTTCCCGCACTGGTCGATGAAGCCACGTGAGGGGTGACGATCACGTCTTCGCGTCGAAGCAGCGGGTGCCCGACCGGAAGCGGTTCGGGCTCGGTCACGTCGATCGCTGCTCCTGCGAGCTGTCCGCTGTCGAGCGCCTCAACCAGAGCGTCGTGATCGACGAGCGCCCCGCGCGCGCAATTGACCAGATACGCGCCACGCTTCATCGAATCCAAGGCCGGTCCGTCGATCATGTGGTGCGTGGCAGCCACGGCCGGAGCGTGGAGCGAGACGACATCGGCAACCTTCAGCAACTCGTTCAACGCGACCATGCGAACACCTTCCACCGGGCTCTCGGAGTACGCGGGATCGGACGCGATCACGGTCATTCCCAGGGCCGTACCGGCTGCTGCCACGCGTCGAGCGATCCGCCCCAAGCCCACGAGCCCCAGCGTGGACCCGTCCAGCTCCCGGGCGGTGGCCACGGCCGGTCCACCCAAGCCACCAATCGATCGATCGCGTTGAATCGGGATCTGCTTGGTGATGGCAAGGATCAGCGCCACGGTGTGTTCCGCTGTGCTCACGGTTGGCGCGTCGGGTGCGTTACAAACCACTACGCCGGCGAGATTTGCCGCCTCGACATCGACGTTGTCGTAGCCGATGCCCATACGTGACACGACTCGCAGATCAGGGAAGCGAGCGAACCTGTCGGCGTCCCACTGGTGGCCTATGCCAACTACCGCAGCCTCCACTCCCGCCAGAGCGGAATCGTCGTGGCCCACCAGCTTGGCGCGGCCACCGACGTACTCAAGATCTTCAGCGATGATCTCTCGATCAACGTGGACGGTGGGCGGGCCGACTGGCGTTTCAGGGCTCAAGGCGCCATCGGCAGGCCGTAGACGAGCTTCATCGCGTCGCGAGTTGCCTCGACCACCGGCATCGGCCGCCCCGTCTCGAGACCGATCTGCGATGCCACTTCGAGATCTCGCTCGGCCAGCGCCATCACCCGAGGCAGCATCTCCCCGAGTTCTCCCTCGGTCTTGTCGGCAGGGGACATGGTGAGCAGCGGAAAGAACTTCTCGGTGAGACTCCCGAGCATTCCGAGGTGTCGCCAGGCATCGAGCAACTGGTGGCAGTCGACTCCCTCCGACATGGCAACTTGGTACGAAGCGCTGGCCGCGGCCTGCTGCAGGTAGGTCATCACGTTGAGGCCCACCTTGAGAGCCATACCCGTGCCAATGGTGCCGGCCTCGATGAGGGCGCCGCCGCACGACTCGAGCGAAGGTACGGCCGAGTCGGGTATTCCCCCGGCGGGAACTCCGATCGTGATCACCAGATCGCCCTGCTCAGCAGCTTCCTTTCCGCCGGCAACCCCGGCGTCGAACAGCACCACGCCCTGCTCGTCGGCCAAGGCCGAGAGGTCACGAACCGTGTCGGGATGAACTGTCGAGTGGATCGCCACGCTCGTTCCCTCCACGGCGGTTTCGAGTAGTCCGCTGTCGCCGGTGACGACATCCACGACTCGACCGTCGCTGGGGACGCACACCCCGACATGTGAGCATTGGCTCGCCACTTCCGCGGCCGACGAAGCTGCCGTTGCCCCCTCCGCAGCAAGCCGGGCGACGGCGGCATCCGACAGGTCGAACACGACGACGTCGTGACCGTCGGCAACCAGTCGACTTGCCATGGGCGTTCCCATGGCACCGAGTCCTATGAATCCAACGCGCGCAGTCATCCAATGACCTTTCCAGCATGAATCGACCGACCGGTCGACCGCGGATACCGTAACCAATTCAGGGCCCGGGATTCGAACCGGTGTGGGTAAACAACCAATGACGAAGATCCAGACAGTGACAGGTCCGATCGACAGTGCATCTCTCGGCCGCACACTGATGCACGAACATCTGGTAATCGGATGGCCCGGATGGGAATCCGCCACCCTCGACCAGCCGAGCCGAGCCGACACCCTGCAGATTTGTGTCGACAGAATCGAAGAACTCAAGACGTTGGGCTACTCATCCATGGTCGACCCATGCCCCGGAGATCTGGGCCGCGACGTCGAGCTCACTCTCGAGGTTGCCGAGTCGACGGGCTTCAACATCATTTGTGCCACGGGGCTCTACAAACACAACGAGGGCGGCCACGCTCACTGGGGTTTTCGCGCCACCTACGAAGACGTTGTCGGCCCGATGACAGAACTATTTGTCAGCGAACTCACCAACGGGATCGGCTCCACCGGGGTCAAACCGGGGATATTGAAAGTCGGCACCGGCACAACGGAGATGACCGAACACGAACAGCACGTCTCCGCAGCGGCGGCGGCAGCATCTCTGGCGACGGGAGTGCCGATCACGACGCACACCGACGAGGGATCCTTGGGCGACGTTCAGCAGAAGGTCCTCACCGATGCGGGCGTCGATCCGCACCGAATGATCATCGGCCACTCGTGTGGGACCACCGACCACGCCTACCACCTCGGCTTGGCTCGTGGCGGCAGTTACTTGGGGTTCGATCGATTCGGAATTCCCCTCGTGGATGACGACGACCGAGTGGAGTCGCTCGCGGCACTGATAAGGGCCGGATTTGGAGACCGAGTTGTTGTGTCTCACGATTCGGTCTGGTGTTGGAAGGGGAATCCCTGGCCTGTGGGTCTCAGAGACGTGGTGGCAGAACGATTTGTGCCCACTCTGTTCGACAAGGAGATCATTCCGAAGTTGCGAGACGCCGGAATCGCCGACTCAGACATTGACCTACTCACTCATGACAACCCTCGCCGATTCTTCGAGGGTCTGCCGGTTCAGGAGCCGTGATGTTCGAAACCCTTCGCTCAGTGCTGAAGTTTCGCGGATACGACACAGATGCCGATCGTCGGCGCCTCGCATCTGCCGCCAACGTCGACGACCTGCGGGTGATAGCCAAAAAACGACTGCCCGGAGGCGTATTCGACTACATCGACGGCGGCGCGGAAGACGAACTCACTCTCGCGGGTAATCAGAAGGCGTTCCGCGACATTGGTTTGCGCCCGCGTGTGTTGTGCGGCCTGACGGGTGTCGACACGGCTGGAACGATCCTCGGGAGGTCGGCACCGATGCCTCTGGTGCTGGCGCCGACCGGGTTCACACGCATCGCCGATCCACAAGGTGAACTGGCCGTGGCACGTGCCGCGGCGCGCGCGGGCGTGCCCTACAGCCTCTCCACTCTGTCGACTCGATCAATCGAAGAAGTGGCAGCGGCTTCTGATGGTGTGACATGGGGTGCCGACGGCGAGCGCCGACTCTGGTTCCAGGTCTACACATGGCGCGACAAGGGCCTGGTGAAAGAGATGGTGGAACGGGCCGCGGCCAGCCGCTATGAGGCCCTGATTCTCACCGTCGACCTGGCGGTGCTCGGACGACGCGAACGCGACGTGAGGCGGGGTTTCTCGCTTCCGCCCAAGATCGGGCTCGACACGATCTTCGACGGCATGCGCCATCCCGGCTGGACTTGGAGATTTGCCCGAAGCGAGCCGATTCGCTTCGCCAATCTGCCGACAGACGGAGAAAACGACGGATCCACGGCAGTCGACTTGGCCGAGTTCACCAACAGCCAGTTCCGAATCGATTTGTCGTGGGGCGACTTGGAATGGTTCCGTTCGATCTGGGACGGCCCAATCGTGGTGAAGGGGATCCAGACGGTCGATGATGCTGTCTTGGCTCGTGACGTCGGTTTCGATGCTGTGTGTCTGTCAAATCATGGCGGCCGCCAACTTGACGGAGCTCCCGCCACACTCGATCTGGTTGAACCGTGCCGCCAAAAGCTGGGGGACGATGTCGAGATCATCGTCGACGGCGGCTCCCGACGCGGATCCGATCTCCTCAAGGCCCGCGCCCTTGGTGCCAACTCGGTGATGGCCGGCCGCTCCTATCTCTACGGCCTCGGTGCCGCCGGTGAGAAGGGTGTCGACTTCGTGTTGGACTTGTACCAGGCCGGGCTGCACAGAACCATGGCCCTGTGCGGGGTGAGCAGCCTCGACGAAGTCAGTCGGACACTTCTTCGTTGTGAGTCCCCGCAACCTCGTGGGTGACGAGCGCATCCGGATGGGGTGCGTCGGAGATCTCTTGCGCATCCTGGTCGCGAAACCACACGGTTTGCTGTGGGAACGGGATCTCGATTCCGGCAGCGTCGAGCGATTCTTTGAGCCGCAGCCGCAACTCTCGCTCGACAGACCACTGCTTTGACGGCTCGGTCTTGACCACCAACCGGATGGCAATTCCGGAGGCACCGAGGTCTTGCACGCCCCAAACCTCGGGTCGCTCCATCAGCTCGTCGCCGCCCCACTCGGGGTCATTCCAAAACTCGTCGGCGACTCTTTGGATCACACCCTGTGCCACCCGAAGATCGGTGTCGTAACTGACCTCGATATCGATCAGAGCCCGAGACCAGAGCTGTGAATAGTTGCCGACTCGACGAATCTCGCCGTTGGGGATGTGCCAGACGGTGCCTCTCACGTCGCGAATGGTGGTCGACCTGAGACTCACCTTCTCGACGGTGCCGGTGGCGTCGCCGGCGTCGACCACATCGCCCACACCGTATTGATCCTCGATCAACATGAACAGACCGGACAAGAAGTCCTTCACGATCGACTGCGCTCCGAATCCGAGAGCGAATCCGCCGATACCTGCACCGGCGATGAGCGGAGCCAGATCGATCGAGAGTTGACCCAGCATCAACATGGCGGCGAACGACCAGATCAGTGCAGTGGTGATGCTGCGAAGCACGAGGCCGATCGTCTCGGCCCGGGCTTTGGCTCTCACCGATTCCTTTTCCTCGATGAGAAGTCGACCCGGTCCACTTGCTCGTAGCGAGCGAAGACGACCCTCGGAGGGGCCGTCGGCCACGCCTTCGGCAAATCGTTCAATCGTGCGTTGGGCAACGCGCGAGATGAACCAAGCGGCAACGACGATCAGCATGATTCGGATCGGCTTGTCGAGCACCCACTCGGCGGCCTTGGCAAGAAAGTCATTGCCGGTCCAGTCGTAGACCTTTTCGCAGATGTAGGACGAATCGGTGGCCCCGCAGGCCTCGATGACATCAGGGGAGGTCGCGGCCGGGGTGATTGGCATGCCCTGAAACTATGGGCGACAGGGTGAATCGTGGTGGACCTTGGCGGTGCCGCCAACCCGCGATGTCAGGCAAGGAGGGCGAGCGACTACCGCATTTGCGGCGAAATCTGTATATTTCTCTTGCATGAGCTGGTTTCGAATGGGAGAAGTGGCCCAAATGCTCGGTGTGAGCACCGACACGGTCCGGCGGTGGACCGACAGCGGAAGACTCACCGCTCATCGCACCGAAGGCGGCCAGCGGCGTATCGACGGTCAGGAGTTGGCGGTGTTCGTCACCAACCTGAGCGACAACCCCGAGGACCATCCGAACACCGTGTCAGCGCGCAACCGCTTTCCTGGCCTGGTCACCAAAGTGACCCGAGACACCGTCATGGCTCAAGTGGAGATTCAGGCCGGCCCGCACCGAATCGTGTCTCTCATCTCGGCTGAGGCCGTCGATGATCTGGGCCTCGAACCCGGCGTTCGAGCGGTCGCATCGATCAAGTCGACCAACGTGGTGATCGAGCGAGCCCAGTGAAGGTGGCCATTGCGGCATTTGCTGCCGCCGCGATGGTCGCGGCCGGGTGCAGCTCTTCGAGTGGATCATCAAGCGACATCGTGGTTCTCGCGGCATCGTCGCTGGTCGACGTGTTCGAAGGTGGGGATCTCGGCACCGTCTCGCTGAACTCGGACGACACCACAGCCGAGGTCCGATTCAGTTACTCCGGCAGCAACGCCCTCGTCGCCCAACTGCGCGACGGAGCGCACGCCGATGTGCTGATCACCGCCAGCAGATCCACTATGGACGTGGCCACCGCCAACGGTTCTGTCGCCGGCCGGCCGGTGCTGCTGGCACGAAACCAGCTCGTGCTGGCCACGCCCCTCACCAACCCGGCAGGAATCTCATCTCTCGATGATCTGGCCGACTCGTCGAAAGTGATCGGCTTGTGCGCGCCGCAGGTGCCGTGCGGTGCTCTCGCTGAAACCGCACTCGAAGCTCTGGGGGTCGTCGCCGAACCCGACACTCTCGAGCCCAACGTCAGGGCTTTGGCCAACAAGATCAGCATTGGAGAAATCGATGCCGGGCTCATCTACCGCACCGACGCGATGGCGCTCAACCTGTCGACGGTGCCGGTGGTTGGCCTCGGCCGGTTCACCACCGACTATCTGGCAGCCACCATTTCGTCTCGGCCGGAGCCGACGGTGGCCGCCCTGTTCGCGGAGCTCACCGCGGAGGGGCCGCTCACGAATCGGCTCACCGACAGAGGATTCGATGTGCCATGAGCCAGCCGCCGACTTCCCACCCAAGAGCGCTGCTGGCCACCTCAGGCGTTGCCTTCTTGGTGCTCGCGCTTCCCTTGGCAGGCATGTTGCAACGAGTGCCATGGTCGACGCTGACCGACCGACTCAGCGACCCCAATGTCACCGACGCTCTAAGGGTGTCGGCCATCGTCAGTATTTGGGCAGCCGCGCTCTGCTTTGTGCTCGGGCTACCGCTTGCATGGTTCATGGCGCGGGTCGAAATTCCGGGGAAACGCCTGGTAAGAGCGATTGTCATGCTTCCGATGGTGTTGCCACCCGTGGTGGCCGGCACCGCGCTGTTCTTTGCATTGGGCCGGCGTGGACTGGTCGGGCAGTGGCTCGACCGGTGGTTCGGCATCACGCTGCCGTTCACCACCTCCGGAGCGGTGATCGCGGCAACCTTCGTGGCCCTACCGTTCTTCGTGACGACCGTGGAGAGCGGGTTGCGTCAACACGGTACGACGCTCGACGAGGCGGCAGCGGTCTCGGGATCAGGGCCGATGTCCACGTTCATTCATGTGACCGTGCCGTCCGTCCGCTCCGCGATCGGCGCGGGAATCGCCCTGTCTTGGGCACGTGCGCTCGGTGAGTTCGGAGCCACCATCACCTTCGCCGGAAACCTGGGAGGGCGCACCCGCACGCTCCCACTCGCCACATTTCTGGCACTCGAGAACGACCCAGGATCGGCACTGGCGATCAGCGTCTTGTTGATGTTCGTGAGCCTGGTCGTGCTGGTCGCCATGCGCGGGAAGTGGGCAATTCGATGAAGATCACCGTCGACGGCACACTCCGACGCGGCGACTGGTCGATCCGGTTCGACCATCTCGAATTCGGTCCTCACACGACCGCTCTGGTGGGGGCGAACGGCGTGGGCAAGACGAGCCTGCTCAGACTCATTGCCGGACTCGAGGCCATCGATGACGGCGAGGTGACGATCGATGGACTGACGGTCGACCGACCCGAAGCCGGAGTATTCGTGGCTGCACACAAGAGACCCGTGGCGATGGTGTTTCAGGAGGCGCGGCTCTTCCCCCACCTTCAAGTGGTCGACAACGTGGCATTTCCCATGCGACGTCGGGGCGCCTCCCGTCTGGAATCGCGGCGTCGCGCCGCAGTAGTACTCGACCAAGTGGGGCTATCTGAATTCGGTCGGGCCATGCCGGCAGACCTCTCAGGTGGTCAAGCGCAACGCGTGGCGATTGCCCGGGCGCTTGCCACAGACGTCGAACTTCTGCTGCTCGACGAGCCACTCTCGTCGATTGATGACGCATCCAAACCGGTCATCCGTGAACTGCTCGGGCAATCCCGACACCGGACGGTTCTATGGGTCACCCATGACGACGCCGACGCCGATGCCGCCGACCATGTGATCTCGCTGGCAGAATCTCCCGCATGACCACAATCGATCCGCTCAACCAGTTTCGTTTGGATGACAAAGTCGTGTTGATCACGGGTGCGAGCTCCGGATTGGGCCAACGCTTCGCTCGGGTGGCCGCGGCCGCCGGAGCCAGCGTCGTTGTCGGTGCACGCCGAATGGACCGACTCGAATCCCTCGTCGCTGAACTGCCCGACGCCCTGGCCGTGGAAGTGGATTTGGTTGCAGACGGAGGCGTTGAGGATCTACTCAACGCTGCCCGCGAGTGCTACGGACGTATCGACGTGTTGATCAACAACGCCGGGATCTCCACCGCCACCGCAGCGCTCGACTTCACCGCCGAGGAGTTCCGGCGCGAGCTCGAAATCGACCTCGTGGTGCCCTACGCACTGGCGCGATCGGTCGCGGCAACGGCAATCGCCGCAGGCAGGTCGGCGTCGATCATCAACATCGGTTCAGTACTGGGATCGGTGGGCGGCGGCAAGCTGCGCGTTCCGGGTTATTCGGCGGCGAAGGGTGGGCTCCACAACCTCACCCGCGAGCTGGCATCGGAATGGGCCAGAAAGCAAATCCGGGTCAACGCCATCGCCCCAGGCTGGTTCCCCACCGAAATGGCTGCGGAAATGTTTGATGGCGGCCGCGCCAGCGCGTACGTCACAGACAACACTCCCATGGGACGAACCGGTCAACTGCACGAACTCGACGGAGCGATGTTGTTTCTCGCCGGTGACGCGTCCACATTCGTCACCGGACAGATCATTCACGTGGATGGTGGATGGACCGCCACGTGAGAGCAACGGCAGCTCAGCCCCCGGCTGATGCCTCACTGTCAGGTGGCGCCCACGGCGACCTTTCAACGCCCAGCTGCTGATCAGGCCAGAGGATCTCCAAGTCCGACAGAAACCGGCGAGTCCGCTCGTTTCTGGGACGGCCGAGAACCTCACTCGCGGAACCGGTCTCGAGAAGCCGACCGCCGTCGAAGAAGAACACGACGTCCGCGACCTCCCGAACGAAACCGAGTTCGTGGGTGACAGCCACAACCGTCACACCCGAACGCGCGACCGAGTTCATCAATTGGACGATTCCTTGAGTCGCCTCCGGATCGACCGACGATGTCGGTTCGTCCATCAACACGATGTCGGGATCCAAAGCCAGTGCCCGCGCTATCGCCACCCTTTGCTGCTCTCCACCGGAAAGTCCACCGGGGAACCTCTCGGCAAACCCTTTCATCCCGACCGACTCGAGCTGGAGGTGTGCCCTTTCGATGGCCTCGGACCGCGTGCGATTCAGGACCAGTCTTTGAGCGATCACAACGTTCATTTCCACTGTGAGATGCGGAAACAGATTGAAATCCTGAAACACCATTCCCACTCGACGTCTGACCCGGGCCAGCCGCACCGGGTCATCCTCCAAGCGCTTCCCGTCAATCAGGACATCGCCCGATGAAGCGAAGTCCAAGCCGTTGAAACATCTGAGAAGAGTCGACTTGCCGGCACCCGACGGTCCGATCACTGCGGCCACGTCACCGCGCTCGACCGTGAGCGAAACGTCGTCGAGGGCCAGAAACGATCCGTGCCACTTCGTGACGTGACGACACTCGATGATCGGCACGCGAACCGGGGCGACCCACGGCTCGACGCTTTCGTCACCGAGCAACTCTCACCTCCGGTTTCGCGTGGTGGCGCTGGTGCTCACCTTCTCCCCCAAGTGAGTGTGCACCAACGCCCCACGGCCCGGAGCTTGTGGACTCCGGATCGATCACACTCGAAGATCCGCAGTGTGAAGGGTGAGACATGTTGCGCCAATCCGACGGCGCGCGTCAAGGGGAGCGTTCGGATCACTTAACCAAGGGCGTCCCGCAAGAATCCGAGTTGCAACAGCAACAAATTCTCTGCTACCTCCTCCTGAGGCGTCATGTGAGTGACTCCAGACAGCGGAAGAACAGTGTGGAAGCGACCCTTTCCCAGCAAGGTTCGCGACAACCGAAGCGTGTGCGCGGCCACCACGTTGTCGTCGGCCAAACCGTGGATGAGCATGAGCGGACGCGCGGGCTTTTGGGCTGACGGCACCGTCACGTCGGCCGACAGATTGTTGGTGTCGTAGTTGCCGGGTTCGGAGCGCGGGTCACCCAAATAGCGCTCCGTGTAGTGAGTGTCGTACAGCCGCCAATCAGTGACCGGCGCGCCGGCGATCGCGGCGTGGAATACATCAGGGCGACGCAGCACCGCCAACGCCGCGAGATACCCACCGAACGACCAACCTCTCATCGCGACCCTTGTCAGATCGAGCCTGGGGTCGAGTCGGGTGGCGGCCATCAGGGCGTCTATCTGGTCCTCCAACACCGGCCCGGCCAGGTCGCCCCTTACCTCGCGCTCAAACGAGGGAGACCGGCCCGGCGTGCCGCGGCCATCAGTGACCAGTACGGCAAATCCCTGATCGGCGAACCATTGCGAGGTGTGGAAGGCAGACCTGGATTGCAACACTCGCTGCGCATGGGGCCCTCCGTA
>CAZHMP010000012.1:17113-38591 GCA_964533595.1 uncultured Acidimicrobiales bacterium
AGGTGTGGAAGGCAGACCTGGATTGCAACACTCGCTGCGCATGGGGCCCTCCGTAAGGGTCGAGCAGAACCGGCAACAGGTCATCGGGACCGGCGCCGTGCGGAAGCAGCAGCGCTGAATCCAAATGTCGACGACCGAGGCGATGAAGAGACACGTTGAGATCCACAGTCGGCGTCTCGGAATTGTCAACGAGCACCCGCTTCTCGGTGAGGTTGTCGCGCTCGACTGTTGTGATCGCGCCGTCGTGGTCAAGCGATCGACGGTTGATCACCACCGTCTCACCACCGGCGACCGCAGAGGCCACTCCCCCGGCGGGGGTGAGCCATTCGACGTCGCCGCTCCAGGAGACTCGTGCCGCCCGCACCGACGTTGGTTCCGTCGACGCCGTCACGACAAGACCGGATTCGTCGGTCGATACCAGCCGTCTGATCTGGAGGTCTGCCCCTGTGATCGGCTCGCCGTCTAGACAAACTCGTCGAGCTGATCCTCGGTCCTCGACTGTGACGAGACGCTCGCCTTGGAGGCGGGGAGAACCCGGCACGAGTTCCACCCAGTCAGAATCATCTACTCGATACCGCTCGGTTGGCGATGGATTCTCAGGGTCGATTTCGAGCACGGCAAGGGTGCGTTGGTCACGTGACTGAACGGTGAGAATCAGGCCGTCGTTGGTCCACGATGCGTCGGCCAAGTACTCCCAATCCTCGGCATTCCAGTTCACGGCCGTGCGGTTGCCGTCGAGATCCACGATCGCGAGTGCGACTGCAGCGTTGGAAGTGCCGGCCGCCGGATATCGAATCGGCGTCGGCGACGCGTCGGGGGTGACCGGGGCGGCTATCCACCAAATCTCGACTGGCGCAACATCGACTCGTTCAACGAGCAGTCGGTCACTGTCGCGAGACCACCAGAGACCCCGGGTCCGGCCCATTTCCTCTCCCGCCACAAACTCGGCGGAACCCCACGAGATGGTGTCGCCCGGCTCGGAGACGAGCTCGGAGTCGCCAGCAGTCGAGGTGACCCTGACTGTGCTTCCCGAAACGTAGGCCACACGCGTTCCGTCCGGTGAAATCACCGGATCGAAGGCGTCATCGGACGAGTCAAGTGTTGTGGTGGCCCCAGTCTCGACGTCGACGATCATGATCCCGCCGCCGCTCACGAAAGCGATTCGTCCGCCGCTGGCATCGGTGCTGTAGCCCACCACCCCCTGCCCGGATTCGCGAGCCCGTTCGCGGCGTGCCCTTTCGGCCGCTGGAAGGTCGCGATCGGTCGCCGCCGGATCGAACAGGCGGCGCTCAATGCCCGAGTCGACGTCAAGAACCCAGACCGCGTTCACGGGGTCGTCACCGGACGCAGAGCGAAGGAACACCACGTGCGCCCCATCGCTCGAGACCGTGATGTTGCGTGGAGCTCCAAGCGTGAATCGCCTCGTGGCGGCCTGGCGGCGTGGGAACGACTGCGGTGCCGGATCGGGCAAGATCAGCGTCCCTTGAATTCCGGCTCCCGCTTTTCGGCGAATGCCGCCATGGCGTCTCGCGTGTCGCTGGTGGCGAAGTTGACGTTTTGAGCCAGCGACTCGGCTTCGGTCGACTGGAGGAGTGTCGAGTTCCCGGCATTGTCGAGGAGGCGTTTGGTCATCGAAATCGCCAAAGGGGGCCCCGCGACGATCGACGCCACAACTTCATCGACCTTGGCGTCGAGTGCATCGTCGGCAACCATCTCGTTCACGAAACCGAGCCGGTCGGCCTCGGCCGCTCCGATGATGTCGCCCGTGTAGGCCAATCGTTTGGCGTGATGAAGCCCGACCCTCTGAGGGAGCAGATACGACGTTCCGTAGTCGAGTGAGAGGCCACGCTTGGCGAATATCAGCGAGAACCTTGATCGCTCGGTGCAGTAGAGCAGATCGGCCGCGAGGGCCAGTCCCATGCCCGCGCCCACGGCCACGCCGTCGACGGCGGCCACCACCGGTATCGGCAGCCGGTGGATCGACATGACCGACTCGCCGATGGCTCGCATCGACATGAGCCCGTGTTCGTGACGGATGTCTTCCACCACGGGATCACCCACCAGGTCGGCACCAGCACAGAAATCATCGTTGGCCCCGGACAGAACCAGCACTCGAGAATCCGTGACCGCTATCTCGCGTGCCGCCTCCGCTATGGCGTCCCACATTCCCCTGGTGCAAGCGTTTCTGCGACCGGGCCGGTCGAGTTCGATGCGGGCAACCGCTCCTTCGTAGGTGAGATGTACTCCTGGATGGCTCATGGTCGACTCGTCCCCTGGATCTGTTGGTCGGTCTTGGCGCCGATCAAGCTCTTGCGGCCCAACTGTTACCCCCACTTCATACCCCGTCGCCTCATGCGCCCCCAAACCCCCACCCCCCCTTCCCGTTTTTGTGAGTCCTAAGTGCTGCGTGGGCAGCACTTAGGACTCACAAAAACGGCTGGAAGTGGAATCGGGAGGCGTCGCGGGGCTGGGTGCCTTCCCTTTGGACCGTTGGGGGCTGCGGTATGCAGCGTTATGTTCAGTTCTGCATCAAGTTCCTTGAGCTACAGGTGAAGACCTTGACCCAGATCGCGAACGCCAATGGAGAGTTTCCCGCCGCGAGGGCAATTCTGATTCTCGTCATCGGTGCCCTCACAGCGGTTGTGACAAATATCGGACTCCGAATGATCGACGGTTCGAGTTTTGCCGAGGCCGCCACCTCGGGGGCCCCTTGGGTTTGGGCAGGAGGTTGGGTCGTCGGTGCCGGACTCTTCGTGGTGCTGGGTATGACAATGACCCGAATGACTCACCGGTGAAAGCCCTCTGATCCCCTTCCCTCCGGTTTTTGTGAGTCTTATGTGCTGCGTGGACAGCACTTAGGACTCACAAAAACAGCACGGGGCGTAGGCGACGGGGCTGGGTGCTGAGCCAGCCGCGGATACGGTTCACGAAACATGAGTGGCGATGGCATTTTTGGGCGGAACTACCGCAGTATCTCGCTTGCTCTCATGTCGGCAGTCGGCGTGGCGGCATACAACAGCCTGTCCGTGTCGGCAGCTCTGCCTGACATTGGCGACGACCTCGGAAATGTCGGCTTGCTCCCGTGGGTGATCACTGTCGAGCTGCTGACCTCGGCGGTGGCGATACTCGTGGCGGGGCCCCTCATCGACGGAATCGGGGTCCGGCGAACATTCAAGTGGTCGGCCTGGTCGGTGATCATCGCCTCCACGGCCGCTGCTTTGTCTCTCAACATGCCGATGCTCATCGCGGCGCGAGGGCTTCAGGGCATCGCGGCCGGCTCGGTCATCGCGGCCTCAGTTGCCGCGGCCGGGATCGCATTCCCTCAGCGTCTCCGACCTCGGGCGTTCGCCGCCACCTCGTCGGTGTGGGGCGTGCTGGGAGTGGCCGGACCCGCGATTGCCGCGCTGTTGGTGTCCACCACCGGGTGGCGCGGTGTGTTGTTGATCAACGTGCCGGTGGCAGCATTCGCCCTCTGGATGGGACGCAGCACATTGCCCGACAAGCAAGAGGGTGCCACTACCGCATCCTTCGACGCGATCGGGCTCGTGTTGGTCACCGCTCTCACCGCCGGCGCTCTGGCGGCAACCGCCGGATCGCTGATTGCCGCCGGGATCGGTACATCCGTCGTGATCGCCTCGGGCCTCGCATATCTCAGACACGTCCGTTCAACCCCAGAGCCTGTGGTGCACCTGCGCCATCTGACAGACAAACGTTTCCGGTACATCCACATGGCAGCGGCTGCCGCAATGGCAGGCGGTCTCGGTATGGACGCATTTCTCCCGCTCTATGTGAGAGGCGCTCGGGGAGAGAGCATAGGAGTGGCCGCATTCTCCGTCCTGTTTCTCACGATCGGGTGGAGTGCCGCAGCGATCGTCGCGAGCCGACTGCAAGACCGCCTGTCGGGGGAACAGGTGATGCTCCTCGGAACGCTCGTGGTCACCCCGGCTGCCGTCGTGTGCGCCATCGAAATCGCATACTCGGTCACCCTTCCGGCAATCTTCGCGACTCTCGTGTTCGTGGGGGCCGGCATCGGCACCATCACGAATTCCGGGCTGGCAGTGCTCCAATCCCGGGCCGACACTTCCGAGATGGGCAGGGTCGGTAGTGCCCATCAGTTTCTCCGAACGTTGGGGATCACGTACGGCACTGCCGCGGCCGGTCTGATCGTGTTCTCGGTGGTCGGTTCACGAGTCGACGACATCGAATCGGTACGTGGCCTGCTCAGCGACCACAGCCAGCTTGTCGACCATTCCACGGCCGACGCCCTTTCGGCTGGTTACGCCACAGCAACGGCCGTTGGCGCCGCAGTGATCGCACTGTCGATTATTCCCGCCGTGCGCCTTTTGCGGTCACAACAGACATCGAGCTGACACCTCCGCTACAGCATCGTTCGATCGTGACGGTGACCACGGGGTACCATCCGCCGGGTGAAGGCACTCAGGTTCACCCGTAACGAAACCAGATACGCCGCCGCGATGATCGCTTCCAAGCTTCGCCCGGGTTCAGGCGGCAAGTGGGGGCCGCTGTCGCTGGTCGACAATGCCGACGCGCCCGAACTGCCGGGCGACGGTTGGACCCATGTGTACCCGCGGCTCACTGGCATCTGTGGTTCCGATTTGGCGACGATCGACGGCCATTCCTCCAGGTATTTCGAGGACTTCGTCTCATTCCCGTTCGTACCCGGACACGAGATCGTCGGCGAGTTGGCTGACGGCAGACGCGTCGTCATCGAACCGGTGTTGGGCCATGCGGCACGAGGTTTCGACCCGCCGTTCTCAGACGCTGCCCCCGGAGACGGCAACGACTACCGTCACCTCACTTGCGGACACCTCGAGCCGGGGATCCAAACCGGATTCTGCGAAAGCACCGGCGGCGGATGGTCGACCGAGTTCGTAGCCCACGAGTCACAAATCCACTATGTACCCGACTGGATGAGTGACGAGCTCGCCGTTGCTCTGGAACCGGTGGCAGGCGGAGTTCATGCGGCTCTGCGTGCCCAGGTTGCCGACGGCGACACCGTCGCGGTGATAGGTGCGGGACCAATGGGACTGGTCACCATTGCCGCGCTTCGACAACTCACAGCACCAGGTTCGATCATCGCCGGCGCCAAGTATCCGATCCAACGTGATCTGGCGAGCGAATTCGGCGCCGACTTGGTGGTCAACCCCAACGAGCTGACTCGCGCCGTTCGCAGCTCCACCGGTTCGTTCATGATCGGAGACAACCTGTCGGGGGGCGCCGACGTCGTAATTGATGCCGTCGGCTCGCAAGAGTCGATTTCTCAGGCATTGGGTATCTGTCGGCCAAGGGGACGAGTTGTTCTGCTGGGAATGCCGGGAGTGGTTGAAGTCGACCTCACAGCCCTGTGGCACCGCGAGACGCAGTTGGTGGGCAGCTACACCTACGGAACCGAGACTCTTTCCGACGGCCGGGTAGCCACGAGCTTCGAGTTGGCGATGGAGCTGGCCGGGAAGGTCGCGTTCGACAAGATGATTTCAGCCACGTATCCGCTGTCCCGATACGTCGATGCACTCACTCATGCCGGCACGGCTGGGCAGCGTGGAGCGGTCAAGATCGTATTCGACATGAGATCCGAACGGCGCCGCGGAATTCCTCAGTGACAGCCATCTCGCCGTTTGGCGTCGGTAGTTGCGACTTCGCCCGCCACAATGGTCGCCATGCCTGAAACCGCACCCGCCCAAAAGCTCGATGACGAGACAACCGCGGCGCTCACATTGTTCAACGAGTACGTGAAAGCCGACCGCGACGCAACCCGTCGCAAGCGCGAGATTTCCAAGGCTGAGAAGGCCAAGGATCAGGCTGCCGCCGAGGTTCGCAAATTCGAAAAGGGTGGCGGGTCTGCCGACGACAAAGCAGCGGCCGAGGCCGCGTACCGTGAGGCCGTGGCCGCTCTGAAGGACGTCCGTGAGGGCAAGAAGCCCGAACCGGCCGCCGAGGCCGAACCCGAAGCCCCTGCTGAAGAGGCCGAGCCTGCCGCCGAAGAAGCGAGGGCCGACGAGGCCGAGCCCGCCGCCAAGGTTGAGGCCGAAGAGCCTGCCGCCGAGGAGCCAGCCGAAGAGGCCAAACCCGAAGCCTCCGCCGCCGAGGAGCCAGCCGAAGAGACGAAGGCCGAAGAGACGAAGGCTGACGAGGCCAAACCCGCCGCCCCCGCCGCCGAGGAGCCTGCCGAAGAAGCACCGGCCGAAGAGAAGTGACGCAACCCCAATTCTGACCCCGAGCGACGAGATAGTGTCGCTCTGATCAGGGTCCGAGGGGGACGAATGCGACACACCATCTCAGCCATTGCGGTGCTCGCCACCGTTGCGGTTCTCGCGGCCGCGTCGCCAGCGAGCGCCGGCGCCGTCCCAGACCAACTTGATCCACATGTCGACGTCACCGACGCGGTGTTCAGCCAAGGCACGGATGGAAACGCTTGGGTAGATCTCGATCTCGCCGGCCCTTGGGGCGACGGATCCTGGGTCGATGACGTCTTTTCCTTCTTCATTTCCGTTGACGTCTCGAATGCCGACGATTCTTCCGGGTTGATAGTCCAACATCATGATGGAGTTTGGACTGTTGCCGGCACCTACGACGCCGGGGGAACCACTACCGAGACAGAGCCCTCGTTGTTCATTCTCGACTCCGGCGGAATTCGCCTCAACCTCGGATTGCTCAGCGCCGACGATCTTTTCTTCACTGCGCAGTCGGCGTCGATGCGGACGCCCGACGCTCCTCGAATAGAAGGCAACCAGTTTGCTGGACCCGTCAACTGGAGCAACCCGAACCTCGACCCGAAGCTGCGGGCATTGGCCGAATTCAATTTCCCGGCGGGCGCATTCCGAGCAATTGAGAATCCGTTGCTTCCCGCCACCGGCAACACCCCTCCGGCAGATGCATCCGCCGACGATCCAACCGTCAAGCCCGACATCTCCTCGGCCCCCGATACGCCGGCCGCCTCATCGGCAGATTCTGACGCTCAAGCTCTGGCTGATGACCTCGATGCTCGTGCCCAAGATGATCTTCCCGCTTCGAATGGCGGCGAGGACGGTTCGAATGGGGCTCGAAACTTCTTGATCATCGCCATCTTGGTCGCCTTTTCCATCGCCACGGGTTGGATCCTCTGGAGGAGGAATCGCGGCCAATCCGGTCGAGCCGGCAGCGACGAGCCCATCGATGAGCTATCCAACGATGTGCCCACCGACGACGAAATCAAGGCGAAGATCACCGCCGCCACCAAAAATCTCGTTGAAAAAAACGAAATCGATTTGCATGCGGCACCAGACGAGACGCCGCCAGACCTGCCCAAGGACACGCCGACTGATCCACCCGAGGATCCGGACGACTTCATCGATCGCGTCCTCTGACCGAAATTTACCTTTGAGTCAGTCGCTGACGGTTCCGAGCACCGCCAGCCGGTCGGCACCGACGTCCCAGACTTCGATCAGGGCCAGGCGGTCGGAGTCGCGCTCAATCACTTCGACGATGCGTGCCTCGGCTGGGCCGACGCGAATCGCACGCATGAAACGCGCCACGATGTCGTGTGGGTCGGAGATCCCGGCCAGCGCCGCGGCATCCTCGAGCAGCAACCCTGTGAGACCACCGTGGAAAATGCCCCATGGGTTGCGAGTACGGTCGTCAACCGGGGCCACCACCACCTGCGGCCCATCTTCCACATCACGAATCTCGACCCCGAATGTGTCTTCGAGAGACATGACGTCATCATCGGGCCGGTGAAACCGGTGGACCGACCCAATCGGCGTGTGCGCCATGAAGGTGTCCCATTTCGGCTCGAGCACGCCGTGATTGGCAGTGATGACAGCCACGAGACGGTCGGCAGATCCTTCGTCGTATGCGCGAGCGGTCGCGAGTGATTGGTGCCGCCCGGGGCGGGCGCATTCGGCGTCCACCCGCAGCGGCCCGACCGTGCAGCGTTCGAGGATTCTCACCTCCGTATCGGCGGTGACGGTCCAGTCGGGTGCGATGCCGAGACCGGCAGCCATACCGCAGGCCATATCGGCCGCCATCAGAATCGCCGCAGGACGAAGCGAACCGTCGCGTCGCGCCACGGATGACTCGAGCGGCAGACGAGTGGTCACCGCCTGCTCCCCCGACCTGGTGATCGAAATCCCGTACCGACCCGGAATCTTCTCGTATGCGTCGACGCTCATCGAGCGACCTTTCCGTTGTCAGCGATAGAACCGGGTACACCGCTCGCCAGCCCCGATCTGCGATCCTATGCACCGTCGCAGCGGTATCAACTTGTCCGACCCCACCGCCGGACATCCATCGAGAGATCGCCCCCGGCAGGGGTCAAACACATGACCGGAGGGCCGTGTTCAGCTCCATAGGAAGATCGGTTGTCAAGCATCGGCGGTCGGTGTTGGTAGCCGTTTTGGCCTTCTTGATCGCCGCCGGCGCACTCGGCGGAGGGGTGATAGATCGACTTTCGAGCGGCGGCTTCGATGATCCCGGCAGCGACTCCGTAGTCGCCAGAGAGGTTCTGGATCGCGACTTCGGGACAGGATTCCCCGACCTGGTGGTTCTGCTCACCGCGCGACCAGCGGAGGCTCCGGCAGCCTCCACCGACACATCTCCTGAGTTGGCGGTAGACCGCCCGGCGGTGGCTAAGGCTGGGCGTTCGATCGTCGCTGACCTTGCCGCGATTGACGGGACCGACGACGTCGTTTCGTACTGGTCGCTCGGATCGCCACCTTCAATGAGATCAACTGATGGCACGCGGGCTCTGGTGCTACTGCGCTTCCCAGGGAGCGAAGGCAGCCACGAGCGCGACACGTTGATCAGTAGCGTTATCGACCGCTTCGATGGGGCCGCCGTTGGTCCGCTGGACGTAGCCGTTGGAGGACGCGACGCCGTTTTCGACCGGCTGGCCACCGTGGTGGAAGCCGACCTCGCCAAGGCTGAGGCAATCGCAATTCCGCTCACGCTGATCCTGCTCGTGTTGGTGTTCGGAGGCGTCACGGCGGCGCTGCTGCCAGTGGGAGTGGGCGTTGTTGCCATCTTGGGCGCGCTTCTGGTGTTGTTCGCGATCACCGAATTCACCGACGTCTCGATCTTCTCTCTGAACCTGGTCACCGCTCTCGGGCTTGGGCTCGCAATCGACTATTCACTCTTCGTCGTGTCGCGATTCCGCGAGGAACGCAAGGCCGGTCTCTGTGTGGACGATGCGGTGGTGAAGACGGTGGCCACCGCCGGCCGCACAATCGCCTTCAGCGCCATCACCGTTGCGATTTCCTTGTCGGCGCTGTTCATCTTCCCGCTCTATTTCCTGCGTTCGTTCGCTTTCGCCGGCGTGGGCGTTCTGGCTGTCGCGATGGCGACGTCGCTGCTGGCTCTGCCCGCTCTCTTGTCGGCCTTCGGAGGGCGAATCGACAAGACGCAGCGGTTCCGTTATCGCAAGTCCCGGCGGCGCTGGGCGTCGGTGGCGCGAGCGGTGATGCGCCGGCCCTTCACCGTTCTCGTGGTCGCGGTGACGGTTCTGGTCGCCGTGGCACTGCCGTTCGCGCGAGTTCAGTTCGCCGAAGCCGATGATCGCTCACTACCGCCCGGTGACGAGGTGAGAGCAACCAGCGACATCCTCAGATCGGAGTTCGTGTCCACCGAATCCAACGCCTTCCCCGTCGTGGGGATCGGATCGACTGATCCCGAGGTGGTTGCCGACTTTGCGCGAGCGGTGTCGACGATCGAAGGGGTCTCACGGGTTGATTCCGCCCAGGGAAGTTTCATGCTCGGAGAACTCGTCGACTTCAATTCCGACCTGGCGGCCAGATTCATGGCCCCGTCGTCCACTTGGTTCAGCGTGGTTCCCTCCGTCGAACCCATTTCCACTGCCGGCGAGCAACTCGTTGAACAAATCCGGTCCCTGGAATCGCCGTTCGACCGGACCCTTGTGGGCGGCGGCACCGCGGCCCTGATCGACTCCAAGGATGCAATCTTCAGCCGGATCCCGTTGGCCGCAGGTCTGATATTGGCCGCCACGTTCATCTTGTTGATGTTGATGTTCGGAAGCCTCCTCGTGCCCCTCAAAGCAGTGTTGCTCAACATGCTGAGTCTGAGCGCCACCTTTGGGATGATGGTGTGGGTCTTCCAAGATGGTCACGGTTCGGGACTGCTGGGCTTCACCGCCACCGGGCTCACCGACACCACCACTCCGATTCTCATGTTTTGCATCGCCTTCGGGCTGAGTATGGACTACGAGGTCTTCCTGCTCTCGCGCATGAAAGAGGAGTACGACCGCAGCCACGACAACGACGAAGCAATCGTGGCCGGACTGGAAAAGACCGGCAAGTTGGTCACCGCAGCAGCCATGTTGCTGGCGGTCACGTTCCTGTCATTTGCCACATCTGGCGTTTCGTCGATCAAGTTGTTCGGCCTCGGGCTGGCCGTCGCCGTTCTGGTCGATGCGTTCGTGGTGAGGGTCACCCTCGTGCCGGCATTCATGAAATTGGCCGGAGACTGGAATTGGTGGCTTCCGAAACCCTTGCGGGCCGTGTATGAGCGCTTCGGAATTGAAGAATCGACCGAAGAATTGGTCATCGATCTGCGAGATCCGCAACCGGAGATCGACCTGCGCGAGCCAGCCCCGATCCTGGAGGATGCCGAGCCGGCCCGGCGATAGCCTGAGCGACCATGAGCCAGGCCGAGAAGTCGCCCTACCCGCATGTCGAAAATCCGGATTTCCCGGCTATCGAACAACGAATTCTCGGCATCTGGGCGGACGACAAGACATTCGAAAAGTCTCTTGACCAGCGCTCGGTCGACGAGGATTTCGTTTTTTACGATGGTCCTCCCTTCGCCAACGGCCTTCCCCATCACGGCCATCTTCTGACCGGCTACGTCAAAGATGTGGTGCCCCGCTATCAGACGATGCGAGGCAAGCGTGTCCCCCGACGATTCGGCTGGGATTGCCACGGTCTGCCCGCTGAGATGGAGGCCGAGAAACAGCTGGGGGTCGCAGGGCGCGCCGCCATCCGCGAATACGGCATCGAGAACTTCAACGACTTCTGCCGCACATCCGTTCTTCGTTACACCAACGAGTGGGAGAAGACGGTCACCCGTCAGGCTCGCTGGGTCGACTTCGAACACGACTACAAGACCATGGACACCGACTACATGGAGTCGGTCATGTGGGCGTTCAAGCAGCTTTGGGACAAGGGTCTCATCTATCAGGCCAATCGTGTCCTCCCCTACTCGTGGGCGGCCGAAACTCCCCTCAGCAATCACGAGATCCGGCTCGACGATGCCACGCGGCCGCGCCAAGACCCGGCGGTCACCGTCGCATTCGACCTCGATCCGGAGCCCGGCGATGTCGGCCCCATGTCGATCCTGGCATGGACCACCACGCCATGGACTCTGCCATCCAACCTTGCTCTCGCCGTCGGCCCCGACATCGAATACGCGGTGATGGCCGAAACCGATGACTCCGGCTCCACCCGCCACTACGTGATCGGTGAGGCGGTCCTCGAGGCATATGCCAAGCAGCTGGAGAACGCCACGCACGTCGCCACAATTCGTGGAGCCGATCTGGTTGGGCGGACCTACCAGCCACTGTTCCCATATTTCGCCGATATGGCCGAGGTCAACCCCGATGATCCTCGCCACGGAACTGTCCGTGCCTTCCAGATTCTGCAAGGCGACTTCATCGACACCACCGATGGAACCGGCGTGGTTCACATGGCGCCCGGCTTCGGCGAAGACGACCAGCGCGTCTGCGGTGAGGCCGGAATCGGCATGGTCGTTCCGGTCGATGACTCCGGCAATTTCACTGCCGATGTCGTCGAGTGGGCCGGACAAAATGTGTTCGAGGCCAACTCGGGGATCATCCGTCACCTCAAGGATCAGGGCCGGATCGTCCGCCAAGATTCCTACACCCACAATTACCCGCATTGTTGGCGCACCGGCACCCCGATCATCTACAAGGCGATGCCCTCCTGGTATGTGGAGGTAACGAAATTCCGCGACCGCCTGATCGAGACGAATCAGGGGATCAACTGGGTGCCGTCACACATCCGCGATGGTCGCTTCGGCATGTGGCTGGAGGGAGCGCGTGACTGGTCGATAAGTCGCAACCGGTTCTGGGGATCACCGATCCCGGTTTGGGTGAGCGACAATCCCGACTACCCGCGCACCGACGTTTACGGCAGCCTCGACGAACTCGAGGCCGATTTCGGGGTCAGGCCCGTCGATCTCCACCGACCATTCATTGACGAACTCGTTCGGCCCAATCCTGACGACCCGACGGGCAAGTCGATGATGCGTCGCGTGCCCGAGGTGCTCGACTGCTGGTTCGAATCGGGTTCGATGCCGTTCGCCCAGGTCCACTATCCCTTCGAAAACAAGGACTGGTTCGAAGAGCATTTCCCGGCCGACTTCATTGTCGAGTACATAAATCAGTCGCGCGGCTGGTTCTACACCCTCCACGTTCTTGCCGGCGCCCTGTTCGATCGGGCCGCATTCGACAACGTGATCTGTCATGGGATCCTTTTGGCCGACGACGGAGCAAAGCTGTCGAAGAAACTACGCAACTACACCAAACCCGAAGAGATCTTCACCAAGCAGGGCTCCGACGCTCTCCGCTGGTATTTCATGTCGGCCAACATCGTGCGTGGCGGCGACATGCGTATCTCCGATCAGGGCATCGACGATGTCGTTCGTCAGGTGATGCTTCCCATCTGGAACGCTTATTCGTTCTTCACTCTTTACGCCAACGTCGAACACCACAAGGCGACGTTTCGCACCGACTCAGCCGAGGTTCTCGACCGCTACATTCTCGCCAAGACCGCTGATTTGGTCAGGTCGGTCGAAACCCGCATGGACCAATACGACCTGCCCGGTGCGGCGGCCGAGATCCAGAGCTTTATCGACGCCCTCAACAACTGGTACATCCGGCGGTCACGTGATCGATTCTGGGGTACCGGGGGCACCGGTCACGCCGATGCCGATGCGATGGACACGCTCTACACGGTCCTTGTCACCATGTTGCAGGTGGCAGCTCCGTTCCTGCCGATGATCACCGAGGAGATCTGGCGGGGGCTGACCGGTGGCGACGACTCATTCCCAGAGTCGATTCATCTCAGCGACTGGCCGTCGCTCGACCAATATCCCTCCGACGAGTCGCTGGTCTCGGCCATGGACCGTCTGCGTGACGTGGCCTCCACCGGCCTTCGACTGCGTGAAGACACAGGTCTGCGAGTTCGCTTGCCGCTCGCCTCGGTCACCGTCGCCGGTGCCGACGCCCACACGCTCGAGCCGTTCTCTGATCTGCTGGCCGACGAGCTCAACGTGAAATCGGTTCGTCTCACCAACGAAATCGGCGACTTGGCCACATTCGTGCTTCAACCCGATGGCAAGGTGCTCGGCCCACGATTGGGCAAGGACGTGCAGACCGTCTTCGGCGCGGCACGAAGCGGAGACTGGACATCGAACGACGACGGCTCAGTATCCGTGGCCGGCCATGTTCTCGCTGACGGCGAGTTCACGCTCTCACTCCAATCGCCCGAAGGCGTCACCGCCGCCGCTTTGCGAACCAACGACGCCGTGGTCACACTCGATACCGATGTCAGCCCCGAGCTGGCCGCTGAGGGGTTGGCTCGCGACGTTGTGCGCGAGATCCAAAACGCCCGCCGGGCGCAGGATCTGGTCGTCACCGACCGCATCGAGGTGTGGGTCACCGACTCTTCAGATGAGGTCGCCGCTGCTGTCGAGGCCAACCGCGATTACGTCGCCGAGCAGGTCTTGGCGAAGTCGATCACGTTCGCACCAGCCACGGTCGAAGGACTGGCCG
The DNA here is from genome assembly GCA_964533595.1 of uncultured Acidimicrobiales bacterium. GTDB lineage: Bacteria > Actinomycetota > Acidimicrobiia > Acidimicrobiales > Aldehydirespiratoraceae > SZUA-87. The sequence continues at coordinate 30,915 of CAZHMP010000012.1, forward strand.
ACCACCAGTCCCAGGTCGGCGGCAACCCCGTCCACTTCTCCCTCCACCCGGTTTTGTGAGTCCTAAGTGCTGCCCAGACAGCACGAAATACTCACAAAAACTGTTTTGAGGGGGTGGGTGCGGTCTAGTTGCGGTTGCCGGGCATGTTGGCGCTGAGATAACGGATCAGGTCGTCGGGGTTTCGCGACTGCATCATCAGTTCGCCAGGGCCGGTGAACAAGAACACAAGTCCCTCACCGGACTTCATCGACTTCATGGCCGACGCCGACGCCTTCTTGAGCGTCATGTTGACACTTTCCGAAAACGCCACCATGTGATTGGTGTCGACGATCACCTGCTGGCCGGCCTGAAGTTCGAATCGGTCGAGCGCTCCGTAGGTCGACAGAACGACCTCTCCCATGCCACTCGCACGGAGCAGGAATCCACCCTCACCGCCGATCAAGTTCTTCATGCCACCCCACTGGGTGTCAATCTCGACGCCTTGCTCGGCACACAGGAACGAGCCTTTTTGGATCATGAGCGGATTGTCGGGGGTGATCGAGGCGACGGTGACGTCGCCCGGCAACGACGCGGCCAAGTCGATCCAGCCGCCGCCGGCGCCTGCCGTGGCGGTGGTGATGAACAGCGACTCGCCACCGAGGACGCTGCGTTTCAGGCCCTTCATGAGACCGCCCTCGATTTTGGCGTCCAGGTCGGTGTCGGCCGCCATGGCCATCATCGAACCAGACTCCGCGCGTATCGACTCACCCGGGCCCAGGAGGGCACGAGCCACTGAGAACGAGGGGTTGTGACGTAGTTGAATTTCCATGACGGCGACATTAGCGCCGGCCACCAAGGGGTTAACGATCGGATCGCCGCGTATGACGACTGCCACGATCTCTGGCAGGATTCCGCAATGGCCATAACCGATGAACCGCGATCCTCCGACACGCCCAGTATCGACCTCGCCGACCCCCCGGACGTTGCCGCCACCGTCGCCCGCGTGCGCTCGGTATACGACTCTGGTCGGACCCAACCGGTCGAGTGGCGCGTCGAGCAACTGCAGGGCCTGGTCAGAATGCTCAAACAGGACGAGAAGCGATTCGTTGATGCGCTCGCTTCAGATGTCGGCAAACCCGGGGTCGAGGGCTTCGCGACCGATATCGCCGTAACCGCCACCGAAATTGCGTACGTGGCCAAGCACACCGCGAAGTGGGCCAAGCCCCGCAAGGTGTCGTTGCCGATGTCGTCTCGGCCGGGTCGGGGCTACATCGTGCCGGAGCCGCTTGGTGTGGCGCTGGTGATCGCGCCGTGGAACTATCCCGTCCAGCTGCTGCTCGCACCGGTGGCCGCGGCCATCGCCGCCGGAAATGCAGTGATCGCCAAGCCATCGGAACTTGCGCCGGCCACGTCGGCTGCCCTGGCCGAATTGATCCCTCGCTACTGCGATCCGGAGGCCATCGCCGTTGTGGAGGGGGATGCCGCGGTATCCACCGCCCTGCTGGCCGAACGCTACGACCACATCTTCTTCACGGGTTCCACTCATATCGGCCAGGTCGTGATGGAGGCTGCGGCCAAGCACCTCACACCGGTCACGCTCGAACTCGGCGGAAAGAGTCCGGTGCTGGTCGACGACTCCGCCAACATGGAAGTAACCGGCCGCCGTCTTGCGTGGGGCAAGTGGCTCAACGCCGGCCAAACCTGCGTGGCCCCCGACTATGTGCTGGTGAGCGAGTCGAAGCGTGACGAATTGGTCGACTCCATACGAAGCGCCCTCGACGAATTCTCCGGTGGAGACACCCGCTCGACGTCGGACTTTGCGCGTATCGTCACGCCTCGCCATGCCGGGCGGCTTCAGGGCCTGCTTTCAGACCACGGTGGCACAGTGGCCGTTGGCGGGGAGTCCTATCCGGAGGACCGGTACGTCGAGCCGACCGTGATCGTCGATCCCGACCTCTCGTCGGATTTGATGACGCAGGAGATATTCGGCCCGATCCTCCCGGTGGTCACCGTCGAGTCGATGGACGCGGCCGTGAAATTCGTAAACGATCGAGCCAAGCCTCTGGCGCTCTACGTCTTTGCAAATGACGACAGGGCCGCCGACCGGATCATCGATCAGACCTCATCCGGCGGCGCGTGCATCAACCATGTGGTGCTTCAGCTCTCTCCGCCGGAGCTGCCCTTTGGCGGGGTCGGTCCGTCGGGCACCGGCCGCTACCACGGCCAGTCCGGATTCGATACGTTCTCCAATTTGCGATCGGTGATGCGCAAGAAGGCGACACCAGATCCCAAGATCCTCTACCCGCCGTACACCAACTTCAAGGAACGGCTGATTCGCAAATTTCTCTGATCTCGAAGAGTTAGTCGCAATCGACTGATTCCGTCAGTCGGGGCATCAATTCGGCGAGGAACCTCACCTCATCCTGGGTGAGGCGATCGATGAGGTGGCGCCGAACGGTGGCGACGTGGCCGGGTGCGGCCGCTTTGAGCTTGGTAAACCCCTCGTCGGTGAGCACAGCATGGAAGGCCCGTCCGTCGTTGGGGCATCGGCTCCGGCACACGAGGCCATCGCGTTCAAGGCGATCGATTCTCTGGGAGATCCGGCTCGGAGAATTCGTGACCGCATCGGCCAATTCGGTCATGCGCATGCGGCGCTCGGGCGCCTCAGACAACCGCACCAAGACCTCGTAGTCGTCACCTGTGAGGCCCGTGTCGGCGCGTAGTTGATGCTCAATCGCGGCATCGATTCGGCGCGTCGAATCGATCCATCCACGCCAAGCGCGCTCTTCGGTGGCGTCAAGCCAACGGGGTTGTGTCACAAGTCGCACTCTAGCCCGTTGCATTTACTTCAACTATTAATTATATTACTTAATACTTAAAGTATCTGAACCAAAGGAACAACGATGACAACCACCGAAACCACCAACATTGCCCACACCGGACTTCCGGCCGGCCGCTGGGCCATCGACCCCAGCCACAGCGAAGTTGGCTTCTCTGTCCGTCACCTCGGCCTGAGCAAAGTGCGCGGGCATTTCAAGTCGTTCACGGGGTCCGTAACCGCGTCGACGCAACTGTCGGATGCAAAGGTGGAGGCCACGGTCGATTTGTCGTCCGTCGACACCAACAACGAGCAGCGCGACGGCCACCTCCTCAGCGCCGACTTCTTCGATGTCGACAACAACGCGACGATGACGTTCAACAGCACCGCCATCGCAGTCGATTCAGGGGAGTCAAGCGGCACGATCACCGGAGAGCTCACCATCGCCGGAGTTAGCAAACCCGTGCACCTCGATGCCGAGTTCAATGGCGTTGCCGTCGACGCCTACGGCACCACCCGCGCCGGATTCTCAGCCGCCGCTACGGTCAGCCGCAAGGACTTCGGCATCGACTTCAACGTCCCGTTGGATGCAGGCGGAATCCTCATAGGTGACAAAGTCACCATCGAGCTCGAAATACAACTCGTACCGACAGAAGGCTGAATCGTGAATCAACCCCGCCCCTACCGAAAGGTCACCGGAGTAGCCGCCGCGACCCACACTCTGGAAGGGGCGGGGTTCGAGGTCGCTCGCCCGTTCCCGACCGCCGCGCTAGCGATGCTCGATCCATACCTGTTGCTCGATGAGATGGGTCCGACCGTGTACGAACCCGGCGAGGCACAGGGAGCTCCGGACCATCCTCATCGAGGATTCGAGACCGTCACCTACATGCTCGACGGCGAATTCGAACACCAGGACTCCCAAGGCAATCACGGCACTATCCGGCCTGGCGACGTCCAGTGGATGACCGCAGGTGACGGGATCGTCCACTCGGAAATGCCAAGCCGCCGTGTGCAGACAGAAGGCGGACGCGTCCACGGTTTCCAGATTTGGGTCAACCTGCCTCGCGAGCACAAGCGCGCCACACCTCGATATCAGTCGCTTGTCGCCGACGATCTCGCCACTGTCGCCGGTGACGGATGGTCGGCAAAGATCATTGCCGGTTCGCTCTTGGGGACCGCCGGACCAGCCGCCACCCACACTCCGATCGGAGCGGCGCACCTCACCATCTCACCAGGTGGCCGAGTTGAGATTCCGCTGCCGAGCGACAACAGCGGCGGCATCTACGCCTTCTCCGGAGGAGGAGAAGTTGGCGAGCCGGGCGTGGAGCTGCCCGAGCGAAGCCTCGCTGTGTTTGAGCGAGGCGAGGGATCGTTGGTCATGTCCGTTCCCGACGATGCCGCGGAGGCCACCGAGGCCCTCGTTCTCACCGGTCAGCCGCTCGACGAGCCGGTCGCACGCTACGGACCTTTCGTCATGAACACCCGTGAGGAACTCATCGAAGCATTCGAAGATTTCAGTGCGGGCCGCATGGGTTCCATCCCCCCCTCATGACCGTTTTTGTGAGTCTCAGATGCTGCCCACGCAGCATCTGAGACTCACAAAAACATTGGGGGTGTATCTATGACCGCTAAGGACGGCATACTCGGCCTTCGCAGTCAGAAAAGCTGGGATGGTGTTTTGGATGGGTACTGGAACTGGAAGGCGTCCGCTGATCGGATTGGCCGGCCGGCGCAAGAGCGGCCGTGACCTCGTAGGTGCCGAAAAGTTCGTCCATGAGCTTCCTGCCGACGTCTACATGGCCGAATACGCAATCGGTGTCCACGAAGCCGGCGGCCTGCCGATTCACATCCCGTTCGACGTAGACGTGCCCGAATTGGTGAAGCGGCTCGACGGGCTGCTTCTGCCCGGCGGCACCGACATCGACCCCGCCCTGTACGGCGCCGATCCGGCCCCCGAATTGCTCAAACCCGAACCCGGGCGTGACGCTTTCGAGTGCGCTCTGCTGGACGCCGCCTTGGACGCCGAGCTACCCGTGCTCGGTATCTGCAGAGGACTCCAGTTCATGAACGTCTACTGCGGAGGAACCCTCCATCAGCACGTGCCGGAACACCAGAGGTCCGACGTCGGGTCCAAAGATCGTGTGCATTCGGTGGAATTTTCCCCCGGCAGCATCGCCGGCTCACTCTACGGAGAGTCGATTTCGGTCAACTCCTTCCACCACCAAAGCGTCGACAAGTTGGCCAGCGGCCTGGTTTCCACCGGCATCTCCGACGACGGATCCATCGAGGCAGTCGAGTCGAAAACCAACCGTTGGCTCGCGGTGCAATGGCACCCGGAAATGCTGTCAACCAGACCAACGGACCCGGCGTTCCGGTGGATCGTCGACTCAGCCCTCGCCTGACTCTCGTTTCCGCATGGGCCAAATGGCCCACATGATTCGTGACCAATGGCGGAGCCAAATAGGTCGGCAATCGCTCTAGGCGGTCCCACTCCTGCCGATAGTCACAACAGGCCCGAATCACGAAGGGACTGTTGCCATGCGAAACCCGAAGCCCCATAGGCGAGTACTGACGCTCGCCCTCGTGCTTGTGGGCCTCATGGTCACGACCGTCGCCGTGAGCGTCTTCGAGTTCTCCTCGATGCGAAGCGACTTCGACGAGCTGGTCGACAGCGACTATCCCCGCTTCGACACGCTTTTGCATTTGGATCGCGATCTCTTCCGTGCTCAGCGTGCGCTCGGGATCGCCATCAACGAACCGGACTCGGTCCGTCGCTCAGAATACTTGGCCGAATACGACAACCAGGTTGAACGCACCGACCGCTGGTGGTCTGACTATCTGGACGTGAGCGCCAATCGCCCGGACGAGCGGTTGTGGCAAAGCGACTACGGCACCAGTCGTGCCGTGTGGGTGGCGTCGTCGGGGGAAATAGCTCGACTCGTGGAAATCACCGGCGATCTTGCCCCGAGTGCCGTCGGCACCCGATTCGACAATGTCCGGTCCGACTTCGCGTTGATGCGGGCCGCCGTCGACAAACTCGAGGAACAGGTGGCAGAACCGGAGATCGACGATTCGACCAACAGAGTCGTGAATCACTCTCGACAATCCGTGATCGAGCTGCTTGTGATACTTGCCTTCGGACTCTCGATTGGCACCGTGTTTTCGGTGGCCGCCTACCGAGCATCGAAGAAGCAGTTCCTTCTCGACGAACGTCGCGACAAGGCTCGCGACGCAGCCAAGCTGGCTGCAGATTTCGAGACAGAGCTGGGTCACGCCCTCGAGATGGCGCAGACCGAGACCGCTGCTGTCGACACCTTGCGGCTCGTGCTCGAGAAGGAAATCGCCAGCCAGCCCGTCGAGCTGCTGCTCGCTGACTCCAGTCAAGCCCACCTGAGCCAGCTGTTGACAACCGATGCAGTCAGCCATGGCCCGGGATGTCCGGTCCAGACACCGGACGACTGCCCGGCCATTAGACGCGGCGCCACGCTCGATTTTGAAGACAGCGAGTCCTACTCGGCGTGCCCGAACCTGCGCGGGCGAGGCGGCGAGCCCTGCAGCGCCGTCTGCGTGCCCGTAACCATCGCCGGTCGCACTGTTGGCGTTCTGCACACAACCGGAGTGGCAGGTCAGGCTCCCGATGAAGACACCGTCTACAAGCTCGGCGAAATCGCCGAACGGTCCGGAGACAGGATCGGCGTGATCAGGGCGTTCGCCAAGTCGCAGAGTCAGGCGGCAACCGACCCGCTCACCGGCCTGGCCAACAGACGGTCCTTCGAAAACGGGGTCTCGGAGCTACTCCGCGAGAATCGCCCCCTGGCCATCGCGTATGGCGACCTCGACCACTTCAAAGATCTGAATGACACGTTCGGCCACGATGCCGGAGATCGGGCACTTCGACTGTTCTCACGGGTTGTCCGCGACAGTCTTCGAGATCAGGATATGGCAGCCCGATGGGGCGGCGAGGAGTTCGTGATCATGTTCGATCATGCCGATGCCGACACTGCTGCTGCAGCGCTCGAGCGTCTCCGGCAGAACCTGTCGATCGCCATCTCGGGCGGTACCACTCCCCCGTTCACTGTGAGCTTCGGGGTGGCCGACACGACACTCGACTCCAACCTCCTCGGGCTGGTCAACCTGGCCGATGACGCGCTGCTTGACGCCAAGCGATCCGGTCGGAACCGGGTGATCATCTCAGGCAGGGACGCTCCGACGGATTCTGTCGACAGCCCGGAAACCGCTGAGCCATTGGAGAGTCAGCCTCAGCGCTGAAGCGCACGAGCACCATCGGCCGCATCCTCGACTGTGACGATGAACCAACCGCCCGTCGAAAACTCGACCCTGATCGCGGGCCCCTTACGCAGGATCACCGCCAGGCGATGGAAGATCCGGAGGCTGCCTCGGTAGCCCCACCCGCCGTGTCGCATCGGGCGGGCATCGATAGCAGAAGCCTTCTTGATGTCTGAGCGTCTCAATACCACGGGCTTCCAGTAGGGCCCGGAGAAGTCGACGCGCATCTCGTGGCGATCAACGGTGACCGTGACTTGACGGAAAGGCAGCACCAACATGGCCGCCACTACAAGGGAGATGGCGGGCACCGCCGCCCCAGCGTCGCCCATCACCATCGCCACACCGCCCAGCGATACGCCCGCAACGGCCAAGATGGTGGCGACCGGTACAGCCCACGTGCTGTTGCAAGTTCCCACCCACGTCGGCTGCATCCAAACATCGTCTCACGAAAGCAGCCGGGGGTGACAAGCAGCGATCGGGCGCAGGTCAGATCGGCAGTCCAGGGGCCACCGGAGGACCCACATATCGCGCGCTGGGACGTACGATCTTGGCGACGCCGACCTGTTCGATTATGTGGGCGGACCAGCCAATGG
>CAZHMP010000012.1:38691-43487 GCA_964533595.1 uncultured Acidimicrobiales bacterium
CGTACGATCTTGGCGACGCCGACCTGTTCGATTATGTGGGCGGACCAGCCAATGGAACGGCTCACGGAGAACGTCGGAGTGAACATTTCTCTGGGCATTCCGGCCAACTCGAGCACTACGGATGCCCAAAACTCCACGTTGGTCACGATCCTGCTATCTGGCTTCCAAGCGGCTAGAAAGCCGAGGATGTTCCGCTCGATGGATGCTGCCCGCTCGACCAGCTCGCCTCCGATCGACTCGGCCGCCTCGCGCAGAACCACACCTCGGGGATCCTCCGCTCTGTACACGGCGTGGCCAAATCCCATGATCTTCTCGCCGGCCTCGACGCGGGGGCGAACCCAATCTGCTGCCGAATCCGGATCGCCGATGTCATCGATCATTTCGATGCAACGGCTCGGTGCCCCTCCATGCAGCGGGCCAGACAGTGCCCCAATGCCCGCCACAAGTGCGCCGGCAATGTCGGCCCCAGTGCTGGCAACAATTCTCGAAGTGAAAGTGGAAGCATTGAATCCGTGGTCGACGGTGGCCACCAAGTAGCGCTCAACCGCGGAAGATACCGACGGCGAGGGCACCTGCCCAGTGGCCATCCGCACGTAGTCGGCGGCATGGCCGAGGTCGGGGTCCGGATCGATCGGTGGGAGTCGGGCCCGATGCCGGTGATGGCGAGCGAGAATTGTCGGCACGGCGGCGGCCAATCGCAGCGCGTCTTCTCGTAGTTGGCCGAGCGACCGGTCGAGCGTGGCGCCCCGTCCTTCGTGACCGGCCAAAGCCAGAAGCCCGATACGTAGGGCCGCCAGCGGATCGGCGACCACAGCAGCCGTACCATCGATCAAGCTCTCGATCGTCGTCGGAAGAGCCCTCAGGTGCCCGGGCTCAATCGACGGGGTCTCGGGGGGCAGCCCGCCATCGATTTGCAACGTCCAGACGTCTTCGAGCGAACGGGTTCTGGCCAGTTGTCCGGCGTCGTACTGGCGGTAGTGAAAGAACCCCTCTGAGCCCCGTACTCCACCGAGATACGTGTCGGCTACGGCAAGACCTTTCAACCCGGGTGGCGCAATCTCCATCACATCTCCGTTTCTCTCCTCATGTACATTGACGTGACTCATCTATATTGACAACGTTGATCTTCTCAACGTTGATCTCATCAACCAAGGCCCGAGAACCATGAATCAAGAACTGCCCGCCAACCGAATCTCAGCCTCCGAGGCGGCAGATCGGCTGGGGGTCAAACGCGAAACGATCTACGCCTACGTGAGCCGCGGCATTCTCGAATCCAGGAGGGCCATCGACGGGAAGACCTCCACCTTCGACCCTGCGGAGATTGCCAAGATCCGAAGCGGCCGCAGAAGAGCCCGACGCGGCCACCTCGAAGTGCCGATATCAACGGCGATCACGAGGGTCATCGACTCCAGCGTTGCTTATCGAGGCCACGAACTAACTGACCTCGTGTCCCATCCATACGGATTCGAGTCCGTGGCGAGCCTCCTCTGGACTGGCACGTTCGACAATTCACCGTGGAGGGATGCAGCGGATGCGAAGGTGCGTCCCGATGCCAGACTGGGTGACACCCTTGCTCCGGGTGCACTGCCGACCGACCTGATGATGGCTTCGGTGATCACGGCCGCCGCCTCCGATCCATTTCGCAACGACCACTCGCCCACGAATGCAGCCATCACGGGCGCGGGCATCATCACCACGATGGTCGAAGCCCTATCGGAACTATCACCTTCACAGGACTCTGATTGTCTCGCTCAACGACTCTGGAAGCGACTAACGGCCGAAGACGAGTCCCAATGGCCATTACTCGACATGGCCCTGGTACTGCTCGCCGATCATGGCATCGCCACCTCAACCCTCGCGGCCCGAATCGCCGCATCGACCAGAGCTGGAGTCCACGCTGTCGTGCTGGCTGGACTTGGCACCGTCGTCGGGCCTCTCCATGGCGGCGCAAGCGGGCTTGTTCACTCCTTGTTCGCCGACGCCGAAACGCGCGGCGCCGACACGGCAATATCCGAGGTGCTCAGACATGGCGAGCGAATTCCCGGACTGGGGCACATGATTCACCAGACCTCAGATCCCCGCCACGATCTGCTGTTCGACGCTCTGGGTGGGTCGTCACTTGACAGTCGTCGCGCCGATGTCGTGGCCTCGGTGGTGGCACGAATATCCGAACGTTACGACATCGCTCCAAACGTCGATTTGGCATTGGGAGCGCTCACCTACATGGCGGGCATGGGGCCTACTGCGGGTGAGGTGATCTTCGCCATCTCCCGAACATCGGGTTGGATCGCCCACGCGCTGGAGGAGTACGAAGAAGCCCCGTTGCGGTTCCGCCCGGTCGGGCGCTACTCGGGGGCCCTCGACGCGAGCAGCTGATCCACCGCCGATGACGCGCTGAGTCGCCCATTCAAAACGTCGCGCTCCAGCGTCGCCTTGAGGGCGAGCACCTCCGGGTCGGACAAGAAGCGGTCGATGATCCGGTCCGCCAGCATGGACCTCATCCAGTCAAGCTGCTGGGATCGGCGCCGCTCGTCTTGCTCGCCGGTGGCGAGCAGCTTCGATCGGTGACTCTCCACGAGATCCCACACCGCTGTCACACCCTCACCGGTGAGACCGGAACACGTCACCACGGGTGGTGTCCATGTGGGGGTGACCGGCTCCAACAGGTGGAGCGCGCTGCGATACTCGGCTGCGGCGAGTTCAGCCTTGTGGCGATTCTCACCGTCGGCCTTGTTGACCGCGACAATGTCGGCGAGCTCGAGCACACCCTTCTTGATCCCCTGCAGTTCGTCGCCCGCGCCGGCAAGCATCAGCACCAAGAAGAGATCGACCATTGCGTGAACCACAGTCTCTGACTGCCCGACTCCAACGGTCTCGACCAGCACCACACCAAACCCGGCCGCTTCAAGGACAACCATCGACTCCCGTGTGGCTCGCGTAACCCCGCCCAGAGTGCCCGCCGAAGGCGACGGTCGAATGAACGCGGCATCATTTGTGGCCAGATTCGGCATGCGGGTCTTGTCACCGAGAATCGAGCCGCCAGAACGCGAACTAGACGGATCCACGGCCAATACCGCCACCCGTTCGCCTCGCTCAATCAGGTGAATTCCCAGACTCTCGATGAATGTGGACTTACCCACGCCCGGAACTCCGGTGATACCCACGCGTTGGGATGACCCAGCGTGAGGAAGCAGCATCTCGAGCAGGTCGGAGGCCATTTGACGATGAGCCGGAAGGGTCGACTCGACCAAAGTTATGGCCTTCCCAACCGCGGTGCGATCACCGGCTCGAACCCCGTCGAACAGGCCCTCAACGTCGGACTCGGAGAAATCATCCATCAGCGCGACACTATCCGTGGCTGACCGTCACCCCCCAGACCATCCCCAACGGACTATCTTCGTGCGCCATGAGCAATGACTTGTGGCGGTTATCCGCCAACGAACTCGCGCGGATGATCAAACGTCGCGAAACAACGAGCCGTGAGGTTGTCGACGCGCACCTGGCTCGAATCGATCAGGTGAACAGTTCCGTCAACGGAGTCACGGTGGTGCTGGCCGACACTGCGCGTGCCGCAGCCGATGCAGCCGACCACTCTGAGGCGATCGGACCGCTCCACGGCGTTCCATTCACCATCAAAGAAAACATCGACTGCACCGGATCCGCCACCACACAAGGCGTGCCCGCTCTGGCCGAATCGTTCCCTCCAGTCGACTCCCCCACCGTCGCCCGGATGAAAGCGGCGGGAGCCATTCCTCTGGCCCGCACAAACCTTCCCGAGTTCGGGCTACGTATCAGCACCGACAATCCGTTACGGGGCCGGACCAACAATGTCTGGGATTCCTCACTCACCGCGGGCGGATCTTCGGGCGGGGAGGCAGTGTCGATCGCCACCGGCATGTCACCCATCGGGCTCGGCAACGACATAGGAGGATCCCTCAGGAATCCAGCGTTCTGCAACGGGATCTGTTCGCTCAAGCCAACTCGCGGTCGCGTCCCGGCCGCCAGCTCGCTCGCTCCCCAAGATCCAAATCTGTCGTCGCAGCTCATGGCGGTGGAGGGACCTCTCGCCAGGCGCGTTGCAGATCTGCAGACCGCTCTGGGCGTTCTCGCCGGCTACGACCCGCGCGACCCTGGCTCGGTCACTGCCGAATTGGTGGGTCCGGCACCTGATCACAAGGTCGCGGCGTTGGTCACTGAGATGCCCGGCGGGCCCATTGGCGAATCGGTGCTGGATGCGATTCAACTGGCAGGCAAAGCCCTCGTGGATGCGGGATGGCATGTTGTCGAGGTCACGCCTCCCGAACTCCAGTTGGTCAACGATCTCTGGGCCCACACTCTCGGTTTCGACCTTGAATTCACTCTTCCACTACTCGCCGAGTTCCTCAGCCAAGACGCCACTTGGCTGCTCGAGAAGACCATCGAGGAGTACCCGTCTTCAACGATGCCGGCACAGCTGGTCAATCTGGAGCGGCGGCGTCTCGAGCGCCTGTGGGCAGAATTCTTCACGCTTCATCCGGTTGTGGTCGGGCCGACCTGGGCCCACGATCCATTCCCCCATGACGCCGACCTCGATCGCGAGACGGGCATAGAGACTGCTGCCGACAGGCTCAGATTCATCGCTCCGGGAAATCTTCTTGGCATCCCGTCCGTCTGTGTACCAACAGGCACCACAGCAACCGGGCTGGCCGCCGGTGTCCAGATCTATGCCGACAAGTGGCGCGAGGATCTTGCTCTCGACGCCGCGCAGTCGGTGGAGGATCATCTCGGTATCATCACGCCGATCGATCCAAGGTAGA
>CAZHMP010000012.1:43587-50315 GCA_964533595.1 uncultured Acidimicrobiales bacterium
GCGCAGTCGGTGGAGGATCATCTCGGTATCATCACGCCGATCGATCCAAGGTAGACGCTCGAAGGGGCCACACTCATGCTGGCGTCGGTGTGAAGAAACGCTTCGACCTCACCGTAGAGGTCATCCGCAAGATCACCGAGCATCACACGTTGCTTGTGGCGAGCGGTGTTGCCTTCTCCTGCACCATCGGCCTTTTGCCGGCGTTGATCGCTTTGGTTGCTGTGTACGGGATGGTCGCATCCCCAACCGACGTCGAATCCAACCTCGGCCCACTGATCGATGCTCTACCCAGCAACGGGGCCGAACTTCTGGTCGACCAGCTGCAAAACGTGACCGCCAGCAGCAACGCACAAGTGACCATTGGGCTCGTCGTCGGCCTCATCGGATCAGCGTGGGCGGTGTCGAGCGCTCTGAATGCCATCGTGATGGCCGTGCGGATCGCGCACGAGATGGACAGTCCACATACCTGGGTGCGGGGACGATTGTTCGCGCTTCGTCTGAGTGTCATCGGAGTTGTCACCACTGCGGCAATGATCTGGCTCGTCGTTGTGTTGCCCCCAGTTCTCGACAACACCAACGTGGGCAGCCTCCTGGAGCGGGCAATCGGAATCGTCAGATGGCCGCTGGTCTTCGTAATTTCTTCCACGGCGCTGGCTCTGCTGTACCGGGTGATCGTCGGTCATCGCACCGGCCGCTACCACGCCGTGAGCGTCGGTGCGGTGTTCGGCACAACCATGTGGGTCATGAGTACCTACCTGTTGGGCCAGATCTATGCACACGTCGACAAGGTTGAGAGTGCATTCGGATCGCTCGGCGCGGTTGCCGCCCTTATGGGGTGGCTGTATCTGTCGGCCGTGTCGGTTCTGGTCGGTGCCGAGATTGATGGCGTGCGACATCGCGCCACCGTCGACCCTTCGAACGACGGTGTCCAGACCCATGGTTGACGGCACACCGATAGTGTCGACACATGATTCGACACACGGTGATCATCGCACTGGACGGAGCTGAAGACGCTCTGATCGACTCGATCGTGGACCGGCTCCGACTTCTTCCGGCCGAGATCCCCGAAATTGTCAACTACACGGTCGGCCCCGACCTGGGGCTTCAATCGGGACCACCGACAATTGTGGTGGTTGGTGACTTCCGCTCGATTGACGATTACCTCGCCTACTCGGCCAACCCCACCCACGTTGCCTTGATCGAAGAGCTGATCCGTCCCAACGCAACGGGCCTCTCGAGAGCGCAGATCGAAATCGTATAACCGGCGGCCGTGGTCGAACCGGAACGGGCCCCGTCAATCGAGCGCGTCGATCAACTCCGCGGCCGCTGTGGCGATCACCGTCCCGGGCGGGTAAACCGCCACTGCGCCCATGCCCAGGAGGGTCTCCACATCGTGTGGTGGGATCACACCACCGACCACGATCTTGATGTCGGGGCGGTCAAAGTTGGCGAGTGCGTCTCGTAGCTCGGGAACCAGGGTTAGGTGCCCCGCAGCCAGCGACGACACCCCGACCACGTGGACATCGGCCTCGACGGCCTGGCGAGCGACTTCTTCGGGGGTTTGAAAGAGCGGCCCAATGTCTACGTCAAATCCGAGATCAGCGAACGCGGTGGCGATGACCTTCTGACCTCGATCGTGGCCGTCTTGGCCCATCTTCGCCACCAGAATGCGGGGTCGACGTCCGTGTACGGACGCGAATTGTTCGACAGTTGATCTCACTGCATTGATCGATTCGGAGTTGGTACCCACCTCTGACCTGTAGACCCCTTCTATGGTGCGGATGCTTGCAGTGTGGCGACCGTAGACGATTTCGAGCGCATCGCTCATCTCCCCCACCGTTGCCTTCGCTCGAGCAGCGTTGATGGCATGCTCCAAAAGGTTGCCGGAACCGGATTCTGCGGCGCGTGTGAGCGCGGCGAGCGCGGCGCCAAGGTCGTCGTCGTGGCGCTCGTCGCGAAGCCGATGGAGTTTGAGGATCTGGGCCTCACGCACGGCAGCGTTGTCGATCTTGAGCACGTCGACATTCTCCGGCTCGCGCAATCGGTACTTGTTGACTCCGATCACCGCTTGATCCCCGGAGTCGATACGAGCCTGGGTACGAGCGGCAGCCTCCTCGATTCGAAGCTTGGGAAGGCCGGACTCGATCGCAGCCGCCATGCCACCCATGCCCTCGATCTCTTGGATGTGGGACCACGCCCGCTGGGCGAGCTGCTTGGTGAGTCGCTCCACGTGGTAGCTACCACCCCACGGGTCGACGGTGCGGGTTGTGCCCGACTCCTGCTGCAGGAAGAGCTGCGTGTTGCGCGCAATTCGAGCCGACGCGTCGGAGGGAAGGGCCAGCGCCTCGTCAAAGGCATTGGTGTGAAGAGACTGCGTGTGTCCCTGGGTGGCGGCCATAGCTTCGATGCACGTACGCATCACGTTGCTGTAGACGTCTTGAGCGGTGAGGCTCCATCCGCTCGTCTGACAATGGGTACGAAGAGACAACGACTTCGGGTTCGCCGGCTGAAACTCATTGATGAGTTTGGACCAAAGCAAACGTGCCGCTCGGAGCTTGGCAATCTCCATGAAGTAATTCATGCCTATGCACCAGAAGAAGCTGAGTCGCGGTGCGAAGGCATCAATGTCGAGTCCGGCGTCGATGCCGGCTCGCACGTATTCGACGCCGTCGGCCAGCGTGTAGGCCAGCTCGAGATCGAGCGTCGCACCCGCCTCCTGCATGTGATAGCCGGAGATCGATATTGAGTTGAATTTCGGCATCTCACGCGATGTGAAGGCAAATATGTCCGACACGATGCGCATGCTCGGCTTCGGTGGGTAGATGAAGGTGTTGCGCACCATGAACTCTTTGAGAATGTCGTTCTGGATGGTGCCGGCGAGTTGCTCGCGCTTCACGCCCTGCTCCTCGGCCGCCACCACGTAGAGCGCAAGAATCGGCAACACCGCCCCGTTCATGGTCATGCTCACGCTCATCCGATCGAGCGGGATCCCATCGAAGAGTTGGCGCATGTCGTAAATCGAGTCGATGGCCACGCCGGCCATGCCCACATCGCCGGCCACCCGCGGATTGTCGGAGTCGTAGCCCCGATGGGTGGCAAGGTCGAATGCCACCGAGAGGCCTTTTTGCCCAGCTGCGAGGTTGCGACGATAGAAGGCGTTGGATTCCTCGGCCGTGGAGAAGCCGGCATATTGACGAATGGTCCACGGCTGGTTGACGTACATGGTCGGATACGGGCCACGCAGAAATGGCGGTTGACCGGGGAGCGTGTGCAAGAAGTCGACGCCGGCGAGGTCGGCTGCCGTCGCGTGGGGATCAATATCGATCCCCTCTGGGGTGTGCCATACGGGCAGGTCGATCTCTGAATATGCCCTGCCTGATTTGTCCTCCTCGTCGTCGCCTCGAAGGGCGATGCCGGTGAAGTCGGGGATCGAACTCATGGCGACACCGTACGCGACCAGTCGCCGCCGACCGATATCAGTCGGCAATCGAAGCCGACACTGCGCGATACTTCGACATGGACCTCCACCGCACCCTCGAATGGGCGGCCGCCCGCAAGCACGGCGTGTTGATAACCATCCGCCGCGATGGCCGCCCCCAGTCTTCCGATGTCGTCTTCGCCGTCGACGGAGATGTGATCCGAATCTCGCTGACCAACGATCGCGCCAAGACCGTGAACATGCGGCGAGACCCACGGGTCGTGATGCACATCACCGAACCCGGATCTTGGAGCTACGCGTCGATCGACGGCGTCGTCGAGCTGAGTCCGGTGACCACCGATCCGAATGACTCGACCGCAGAGGAACTGGTGGAGTTGTACCGAGCGGTATCGGGCGAAGAACACCCCGACTGGGATGAGTATCGCCAAGCAATGATCAACGAAGGCCGTCTCGTCGCCCGGCTACATGGGAAAAGCGCGGTCGGTCAGATCCACTGATGCTCCTCAGCGATGGCGTCATCACTCTCAGACACCCGATCGCGGTCGACGCCGGCGAAATAGCCGCGGCGGTGCAGTCCTCGCTGCCCGAACTTCAGGTGTTCATGCCGTGGGCCACCACCGACTACGGACCCGCCGAAGCTCGACACTGGATATTCGGCGAGTTCAATCCCGGCGAGGAGCCGTTCGTGATCCTTGACTCGGCCGATGCGATCATCGGATCGTGCGGACTCGGACCGATCGATCATCTCAACCGCGTCATCGAACTCGGTTACTGGGTTCGTTCTGATCGGGCCGGTGAGGGCATCGCCACCCGCGCCACCAGTCTCTTGGCGCGACACGCCATCGACAACCGCGGGGCCATGCGGGTCGAGATTCACGTGTCGGTCGAGAACCCCGGGAGCAGTCGTGTGGCCGAAAAGGCCGGCGCCACGCTCGAAGGCATCATGCGCGCGCGTCTGCTCATCAACGGCGAACATCACGACGCCGAGCTCTGGTCGATCCTCCCCGACGACCTCCCACCGACCCCCTCATGCGGTTTTTGTGAGTCCTAAGTGCTGCTATGGCAGCACTTAGGACTCACAAAAACCGCATGAGGGGGGGTTAGAGGACGAGGGTGGTGCCGCCGTCGACTTTGACGATGGCCCCGGTCATGTAGGTGTTGGTGACGCAAGCCATCACCGCTTGGGCGCAGTCCTCTGGAGTAGCCGAACGCTTGGCAGGGACCATGGCCGCGACCGCCGCGTGGCTGTCATCCCAGTCCGCCGTCCACGGTGTTGCCACGAGCCCGGGAGCAACAGCGTTGACCCTCACCGGACCAAAATGTTTCGCCAGATCAACGGTGAGCATGATCAGAGCGGCCTTGGCCATGCCATAAGCGGTGGAACTTCCGACCGGGCGAATCCCGGCGATTGAAGCGATATTGACAATGCAACCCTGCGAGTCGGTGAGGGCCGGCATGGCGGCGCGGGACATCCACCAAGTGCCGTAGACATTGGTCTCAATCGTCTTGGTGAGGATGTCGTTGGTAAGCGCATCCAGGTCACGATGATCAACACGTGTCGTCCAGCCGGCGTTGTTGACGAGGATGTCGACTCCACCGAACCGGTCGATGGTTGCCCCCACCAGTGCCCGGCACTGGTCTTCGTCTGAAATGTCGGCCTGCACATACATCGACTCGGTTGGCAACGACTCAGACACGGCGCGACCGGCGTCCACCGACGACGACGAATTCACCACCACTCTCACCCCGGCAGCGGCAAGCATTCGCGCCGTCGCCTCTCCGATTCCACTCGATGATCCGGTGACGATCGCCACCTTGCCTTCGATCTCAGTCATGATTCTCCTCCAACTTTCTCAATCCGACACGCGCTCGATACCGCCGATCAGATGGCCCAAGAGTGGCTCGAGCGCTTCGAGTACGTCGATTCCCTCGTACCAGAACTGAGACACACCAGCATTCTCCAAGTCGTCTCGCAAGTCGCCGGGATTGCCGACAAGTGCAACGACAGACGCCCCTGCCTCCCTCACGGCTAGCGCGGTGGCAACTCCGCGACGGCCATACACCTCGTCTGACGAACAGATCACCGCGACATCACATCCCGAGCCGGCAAATCGAGCCGCGGCATCCACGGGCGAGTCGGTGCCATCGACATCGGTACCCGACGTTGCGATCCCTGCAACAGCAAGGAAGTTCTTCACCCACGTGGAACGCTCAGTGTGCGTAGCCAAGTCGCCCAGAGCGACCACGCAGACCCGCGGACGTGAACCGTGATCGATCAGATATCGATCGGACGCGTCTCTCAGCAGCTCGAACGGCTCGGCGAGCCTGCGCATCGGCCACCCGCTTGGTGAGCCATCCGGTGCGGTCCTGGCAAGAAGCACCTCATCCAGCAACGGGAATTCCGAGACCCCGGTGAGCGGCTCCCTTCGCGTGGCAAGATTCGCCAGACGCGAGGCCCAGGATGACGCAACATCGGCCTCCAGAGAACCGTCTCTCAATACGTCGACCACGCCACCTGCCGATTCGATCGCCTGAAAGCCGACCCACGCCATCGATGACAGCCGCTCGGTGAGCGAATCGACGAACCATGAACCCCCCGCTGGGTCAACAAATCGCCCGACGTGCGACTCTTCCATCAGCAACATTTGCGTATTTCTCGCCGTCCGACGGCCGAGTTCGTCGGCGACGCCCAATGGCGAATCGAATGGCAGGACTGTGATCGAATCGGCCCCGCCCACACCGGCGGCCAGGGCCGCGGTGGTGGACCGCAACAAGTTCACCCAAGGATCGCGACGACTCAACATCACGGCAGACGTGACTACATGTTGGGATTGGCGCCGACTCCCGGGCTCAACCCCCGAAGCGGCGAGAACGCGCGACCAAAGGATTCGCGCCGCTCGCAGCATGGCGATCGTCACGAACTGGTCGGCCGTCGCCACAAACCGGAAGCCGATCATTGCAGCGGCACTGCTTGGCGCGATTCCTCCTGCTTCACATGCTCGTAGATAC
Source organism: uncultured Acidimicrobiales bacterium (assembly GCA_964533595.1). GTDB lineage: Bacteria > Actinomycetota > Acidimicrobiia > Acidimicrobiales > Aldehydirespiratoraceae > SZUA-87. The sequence continues at coordinate 50,036 of CAZHMP010000012.1, forward strand.
GCGACACCGGAGGACAAGGCGACCGCGAGCTGTTGCGCCTCGGTCGCTCCGGCGTAGGCATACCGATTCGTGTCGACGGTGAACACTCGAACGCTGCCGGCACTCGTCGACGAATTCGCCGCGAAGTCGGCCGCCTCGGCGACACCACGGTCGAGTCCGTCTCGGTCGTCGCCTCGCGCTACTCCCCCGATTGGATCCAAACCCAACCAGTGCTCCACGCCAACGGAACCTTCGCCGTCGTTGGCCATGGCGAGAAACTCCCGCGCACTGTCGACGCTCG
>CAZHMP010000013.1:0-2127 GCA_964533595.1 uncultured Acidimicrobiales bacterium
ACGTTGAAGAGGTCGGTGCTGATGCAGCTGGCATCGAAATTGCCGGGACAGATGTCTCTCGATCCTGCGAACGCCCCAGCGGGTCCGACGATCTCGAAGTAGTTGGTGTTGTAAGGGCTACCGGTGACGGTGTGACGTACGGCGGGATCGGCCAAGTATCCGGTGGGAAGGGTGGCCTGGTCTGTGTCCCACACCAAGAATGGCCCTGTCGGGCCGGTGAGAGCCACGTCGTAGCAACAATTACCGGTGAAATCTCCGATGTCGACCGTGTTGTTTATCGACCTCGTGGCATTCGCCGCATCGGCGGCCACTTCGTATACGTCGACGCCATACGGGTGAGTCACCGTGTACGTCCCGGCCGGCAGTCCGTCCACTCGCAGTCGCACTCTGCTGAATGCAACCTGCTCACCAACGGCGGGGAGTCCACTCACGAACGCGGCCTCCAGGCCCATCACCAATCGTGCTGAGCCCGCAGCTGTCCGTATTGTGGCGTCGCCTGACCACCAAAACGCCTCGTCCGGAAAGTTGTCCGGGAAGGACACCGGCAAGTTCGCGTCGGGCCTGAAACCCGCGATGCAAAGCGGGTTGTTCTGATCCACGCAGAGCTCGAGTCGAATCCCATTGGTGTCCTTGTACCACATTGGGAATCCGCCGAACTCCGGGGCGGAGCTGGTCGGCCCAACCGCCGCCAAGCCCGCCGTGCCGCCGTTGTGCGCCGGCGCTGCCAGCACATTGTCGATGGCAATCCCTCCCGCGACAAGTGAGATCACAAGCGCGACGGCCGTCATCGTTCGCCGCCCGCGCTTCGGGTGATCCGTAAATAGATACGCCAGTATTTCTCTCACGCCAACCCCTATTGGTCCCAACCGACCCACCCCTATGAGGATCGAGAGTGACCGAACCCTAAATGCCGCACTTCGTGTGTGTCAAGGATGCTTAAGAGAAATTATCTCGGAGAGTGACCTCTTGCGGTAACCACGCCCACCGCCAGCGCAAATTTGCGGTTGGCGATGCCGCCGCCTCCAACCACGTCTGATTCACTCTCTGCCACTTCATCGATTTGCGTTCATCTGGAGCCAAACGTCAGGGCGGGCTTCGCGTGTCGCCCTGCCCACGGTACGTGACCTCACGTTCGGCCGGATTGACACACAACGCGCATGATTCGATCTCGTGGATGACCGAACGGCCCAATTCTGAGCGCTCAGCGTGGCATCTGGAACCTTTCCTCACTCTTTGCGACAGGGATCCTTGACAGTGACTGTAAGTGACCCTATGGTCTGACCCAATAGCGCGCTGACGGGCGCTGACAAGGGGAGATAAGGCGATGACGACCACTTCAGTGGCCGATCGAATGCGGGCTGTTCGGGGACTCACGTTCCTGAACGCGATTGCGATCGGGTTGATACTTCAATTCCGACATGCGGGTGCATCGGAGGCGAACGAGATCAATCCCGTTCTGCACGCACTGCGCGACATCGCACTCTCTGTGCCGATGTTCGTCGTGGCGATCGTGATCGGATTGGAAATCGCCGGCGTGGCTATTAGACGCGGCCGACTGGAAGGCACCGTCACAGGAGACGTGGCCCGTGCGGTCGCGGTGACCATTGCCGAATCGGTCGGCCTGGTGTTCGGCGCGTTGTTCCATGAGTCAGCATTCACAACTGCTGGTGCCGAGATGGCACATGCGCTGTCAGATTCGCTCTCAACTCTCCCCTACACGCTCACGGCAGCGATCGTGTCGGTGTCATTGGTACGCATTCCCGCCAATCTCGGCGCGTTCGATCTACCTCTCGCGATGGCGTCATCCACCGAACAGTCGCTTCGGCAGTGGGCCGATAGGGCCATGCGGATCGACGGTCGCCGACTTGTGAGAGCGCTCACCGCGGTGGCGGTCGTGGCCGGTGGGCTCTCGATCAACCCGATAGGTAACTCCAACGGCCTGATCGATCCGGCCGAGGCGTTCTCACCGCCGGTCGCCACCACATGCGATAGCTCGTCGGTCGACCGCAGCTACGACATCTCAGCCATAAACGTGGTGATTCCACGCAACCGGTGGGCCGATGTGGATCTCAACGGACAGGTCTACGCCCTCGATCAGGACAAAGCGGCCATCAGGTACTGGGCCGA
>CAZHMP010000013.1:2227-9020 GCA_964533595.1 uncultured Acidimicrobiales bacterium
ATCCCACCCGGCGGCAACGACGTCTACTACTGGCGGGTGCCGGCCGATGAGGGAGCATTCCTGTTCCGCGACACATCCACCCTCGCCGGATCCGAATCGGATTCCGGTTCAACCGGTCACGGCCTCTACGGCGTGCTGGCCGTTGAGCCGGCCGGTTCACAATGGTTCGACCCGGAAACAGGGCAGCGCCTCGATGGAGCCCGGCCCTACCAGAACGTAAGCGACAAGAGCGGTGAGCTCTACCTCGATGCGATCATCGTGCCGCCACTGGCTCAGGGAAACAGCTACTCGATCGACACTCAGAATCTGCCTGTGCGCGGCCCAGACAGCGTTGCCTTCCGTGAGACGATGCAGATCTCACAAGACGAAATGCCCGGGCAGCATCTTCAGAACTGCGATCTTGCAGCAGCCGACAACGGTCTGATGATCGACGGCAGACCCAACAGATCGACTTGCATTAGCTCACGCCCGCTCGGCAACAACCTGCCCACCAAGAACTCGCTTCAAGCGAGCATCGGACTGGGCTTCAACTACGGCGAAGAAAACCTGCTGCTTCGCCAGCATCCGATCAATCGTTGTGCCGACTGTGTCGGCGAGGAGACCTGGCTTTCGTCCTGGCCCTACGGCGACCCGGCACTGGTGAAACTGGCCAGCGGCTTCGGCCCTTGGTATCCCACTTGGCACCCTTGGTATGACGGTGGCGCCGACGGCATCAACGCCAATACTGGCCAGCAGAATCTCGACAATCCCGACGATCCGGAAGACTGCGGCCTCGTCAACGGGTGTTACACCGCCAACGTGCCCCACGCATATCAATACGACGCTCAGAAGATCCGGTTCATCCACGCCGGGCCTAAGGAGACGCACGTTTTTCACATGCACGCCCACCAGTGGCTCACCGACAGCAAGGACGTGGGTGCTTCAGGCTCCACACCCGGTGTGCCCGACGACGACAAACTGCCCCAATCCGCCACCATCGACTCCCAGAGCTTCGGACCCGGTGAGAGCTTCACTGCCGACCTTCTGTTCGGTGCCGGATCTCGGCCCGGAACCGTTGGCGACTCGATCTTCCACTGCCACCTATATCCGCACTTCGCCGAAGGATTCTGGTCGCTATTCCGCACACATGATGTGTATGAGGATGGTCTCGGAGTAACACCCGACAAGGTTCGGGTGCGCCGGGTTGTTCCGCTGCCCGACCGGGCCCAGACACCGGACGACCCCACGGTCGCTGACCCTGGGTATCCCAGGTTCATGCCGGGCGAGTACGGCTGGCGGGCACCTCAGCCCCTCAACGGAATCTCCGAACCCAACGGACTTGTCGATGATCCGACGACGGTGACCCGAGAAGATCTCTCACCCGCCACGCGTCTGGTGGCCGGTGTCGGTCTCGAGCAGCCCACGCAACAACTCAGTATCTCCGATGCAGTCGGGGGTGATTTCACGCTTTCGTTCGGCGCGGAAACCACCGGCAACATACAGTGGGACGCTGCGCCGGCGGCTCTGGAGGCAGCTCTCGAAGCCCTCAACGGCATCAAGAATGCAACCGTCACACAGCCCGGCGGGCCAGGGTCCGACTTCCAGATCCAATTCGTCGAGCTCGAAGTGGACTCGGCGGTCTCGCCGCAAGTGGCCACCATCCTTCTCACTGCCGACGGGACGGGTCTGTCGGAACTCACCCCCGACGTGGTTGTGTCACCCGCTGATTGGGTGGACTACCCCGATGGGTTGTTGCTCGACCAAGAAATCGACCTTGGCGGCGCCAACGATGGCACGTTCACCCTCTCGCTTGACGGTGAAACAACCGCTGACATTCCATGGAACGCGGCCACCTCGACTGTGGAGGCGGCTCTCGAATCACTCGGTGCGGTACTGGATGCGACAGTGAGTTCCGGCGCAACTGCCGGGGTCGACTACGTGGTCTCCATCGACCAGGTCGTCCCCACGTTCACGGCAGCCTCAGTGATGCTGGACATCGACGGTTCGCTACTCACCGCGCCTGCCGCCACGGCAGTTGGCCCTCTCCCCGGGCAGGACATCGACCTGGGGGGCGCAACGGGCGGCACCTACACCCTCACAGTTGACGGCGAGACCACTGGTGGGCTGACATTTGATGCGCCCATCGCCACCGTGAAGGCAGCCTTGGAGGCGCTCCCGACGGTTTCCGCGGCAACCGTCATTAATGGCACTTCACCCGGCGTCGATTACGTAGTCACGATCGATCCGGCAGGAGCGGCCCATTCCCAATTGAGTATCGACGGTTCGCTGCTCACCGCGCCGGCGTCGGCGAGTGTCACCAACAGCTGGGGTGCTGCACATGGTGGGCAATTGCTCTACCAAGAGGTCGATCTGACAGATGCCGCGGGCGGCACATTCACTCTGTCGCTCGATCGCGACACGACGGCCAACATTGCATGGAATGCCACGGCCGCAGCTGTGGAAGCTGCCGTTGAAACCCTCGACGGCGTGACCGACGCCACCGTGACCCTCGGTGCGACGGCCGCTCCGGAATATGTCATCACCATCAACGAATTTGTCACCCCGCTGGCCGCGGGCGATTCAGGCCTCACAGCCGATCCCGCTGAGCTGACTCCTCCCGTGCCGTCGGCCACCGTGTCGGCAACGTGGTCGGGAGCGGGTGAGCCCACAGCCACCGATGTGGCATATCGAATGTCACTCGAGACGGCCGCCACACACGAAAGCCACAACGACGGAATCTTCGATGACGCCAGCGGCAACAACGAGCCAAAGCCGGGTGCTCCGCTCGTCGACCCGTGCCCGGTCGGATCTCGTGAGATCACCTACAACGTCTCGATGATCCAGCTGAATATTCAGTACAACGCATCCGGATGGCACGACACCCAAGGCCGGGTCTTGGTGCTCGATTCGGATGTAGATGACGTCCTGGCAGGGCGCAAGCCAATTGAGCCGTTCTTCTTCAGGGCCAATCCCAACGATTGCGTCAACTTCAATCTCACCAATAGGGCACCGAACTGGGTGGGCAACGATGACTTCCTCAGGCTGATCCAGACCAACATGGTCGGCCAGCACATTCATCTGGTGAAGTTCGACGTGACTGCATCCGATGGCGCTTCCAACGGCTGGAATTACCAGCAGGCAGCCTTCTCGAGGGCTCAGCGCCTGTTCGACGATTCGATTCTCACGGGCGACTACATCGTCCCTGAGCCAGATCTGGCCCACATGCCCGAAAATGCCAGTGGTCAGTACCTGCCGGCAACCTGCGTCACCGACACCTTCGACGGCGCGGACCTTCTCGCAGACGGTTGCCGGATTCCATCGCCGACCAGCTTCAATCCGCAATGGACCTGCACCCTCGCGGGTGGTTGCCCACAGGGCCAGACGATCAGCGAGCGGTGGTACGTGGACTACGAGCTGAAGACCATCTTCACCCACGATCATCACTTCCCGGCCGAGGATCAGAACCGTGGGCTCTTCGGAGCAATGGTCGTGGAGCCCGCCGAAATGGATGTACGCAATCCGTCCTCCGGCGAATACCTACAACCAATAAATGATCCATCGCACGGCACTGTCTGTGGCGCTGAGTGCAATGCCAATTCGGTTGGCACACGTCTCGACGTGATCGGTCCGGGCGCTGACGACGACTTCCGTGAGTTCGCCCTCGCCATCCAGGACTTCGTGAGCCTCTACCGTCCGTGCACAGGCCCGAACGGGACATGTACTCCCCCTCCTGCACACGTCTGTGAGCCGAACCTAATCTGTGCGCCGGCACCAACAAACTATGCGATTTCTGGCGAGGAGCCGGTGGCTCCGCCGGGGGCACCCGAGGAGTTCCCGCTTGATGATCCCGGAGTGATGGGCATCAACTACCGCACGGAACCATTCGCCATCCGTGACATCGCCAGCGGCGCAGCGGCTGATCCCGCATATGTCTTCAGTTCGACCGTCCACGGTGACCCGGCAACCCCGTTGTTGCAGGCGTACGCCGGCGACAACATGAGGGCCCGAGTGATCCAAGGTTCCCAAGAGGAGCAGCACGTTCTGCAAGTGCACGGGATGAGATGGCTCGACGAGCCGGACGACCCGGAATCCGGCCTCGTCAACGCCAAGTCGATCGGTATCTCCGAGGCCTTCAACTTCGGTATCGAAAACGTCAACTGTGGCAACGGAACCGACTGCTTCGGCGACTACCTGTATGGAGGTACGGCCACTGACGACATGTGGACCGGCGCCTGGGGACTGCTGCGCATATTCGGACGACAGGTCAATGACCTCCTACCGCTGCCGGACAACGTCTTGCCGCCCACGTACCCGACCGGAACTGCCCCGGACCTTCGCCAGACCGATCGTCCGCCGCTTCCGGCGACGGACCCTGGAAATCCGTGTCAGACAGGTTCGCCGGTACGTAGCTTTCATGTGATCGCACTGGACACACCGATCGTCTATGACGACGAATCCGGGCAATTTGATCCGTACGGTCTCGTGTACGCAGCACTTCTCCCAGGAGAAACAGCGGCCGAGGGCGCGGCGAGGGTGCGCGCCTCAAACCCCGAGCCAATGGTGTTACGCGCTACCGAAGGCGATTGCATTGAGGTGACCCTCACCAACATGATCGACCCAGAGGGTGCCTTTGCCACCGAACACGCCCCTGTTGGCTCGGCCGAAGTTGCGCACGGGTTCGATCCAGCGCTGGCCGTCGAGTCTCCCGATGGAACACCGGCCGGCCTGCGAGTTTCGCTGCACGCAGCTTTGGTCGATTACGACCCGCTTGGTTCCGACGGAGCAACCATCGGCTACAACCCGGACCAGACGGTCGGCCCACGTCAGTTGACCGACCCGGTGGGGGCCGAAGGAGAGTCGATTCTCTACCGTTGGTTTGCGCCAGTCGTTGATCCGGGTGAGCTCGGTTCCATAAACCTCACTGACTACGGCGACGTTCGCGGTCACCGTCATCATGGACTGTTCGCCGGCTTGGTGATCGAGCCCGCCGACGCCACATGGTCTGATCCGATCACCGGCGACGCAGACACGTTCTCGCCCCAGGCGGATATCCACGTGCCTGGCAACAATGACTTCCGTGAGTTCGTCACCTTCTATCAGGACGGCCTCAATCTTTGGGACGCCGACGGGCACCTGCCTGACCCATCAGATCATGGTGGTGAGGCTGACGCCGAGGATCGCGGCGAAAAGGGGCTCAACTACCGCACCGAGGCATTCCAGCAACGGCTCGGTCTCATTCCCGGAGCTCCGATTGACCATGCGCCGGGCACTCCGTCGGTGCACGCCGCAGGCGGAACGGTGATCAACATCGAAGGATCGGATCTCGCTCACGTGTTCTCCTCATGGCCGTATGGCGACCGAGCGGTGGGCGATCCCGACACCCCGGTGTTCAGGGCATACGCCGGCGACGACGTGAGATGGCGTGTGCTCCAGGGCGCTGACAAACCCAGGCAGCACACCTTCTCGATAGCTGGGCACTCCTGGTTCAGGCAGCCCAACGAGCAGCCTGAAAATGTCGAAACGGTGGGAGCCCAAGGCGCACTCAGCGTTGGACGTGCCCTCAACATCGAGACAACGGCCGGCGGTACCACCGCCAGCCCCGGGGACTATCGCTACGGCGACATCTTGCTGAGCAACAGCCTGTCAGGTGGATGGTGGGGACTCCTTCGGGTCTACGATCCGCCGGCCAGCGAAGCCGGAATCACGCCGTTGGATGATCCCGACAACCCACATACCCGCGGCTATTCGCCTCTCAAGCTGCTCAACACCGCCGTCGACAACGGATCGACAGGGTCCAACACCGGCGGCGTCACTCAAACGTCGTCGGGTGGTACTAGCTCGGGCAACACCAACCAAGGTGGTGGCCAGCAACCACAGCCTCCAGTGGAGGTCCTGCCCGCGGTCCAATTCGCGGCCGATCCGAACTTGCCGTTTGATGTGGTGCCCGGTCCGTCTAATGCGGTCTCAGAACCAGTCGACCCAGGGCTGGGTGTCCTGCCGAGCGTCGCCGTGGCACCGCCCGCAGTTGCCTTTGTCGGTGCGCCGACATTCACAGGATGACCTCCATACCCTCCCATTCGGCGGCCGGCAGCCGAAAGATATCCGTGAGTGATGACGATCAGCCCGAATCAGTAGAGAGCGAGAGAATGCCTCGATCCTCACGGCCATCGATCACTGCCAGTGTGCTGGTGGGGGTCGTGGCCGTGCTGGTCATGGGGGGTGGCTTCTGGAGCCTGAGCCATGGAAGCACCGACCATTTCCACGGCGACTACGTGGAGATCGGCGAGAGTATCGAACTGCCAGACGGCCTGATCAGGGTCGACGCGGTACGTCCCGAGATCATGGCCGCCATGTTGATGCCGGCCAGTCTCATGCCAGATCCGGTGCCCGACGGATATCGACGCTTCACGGTCGACCTGTCCGTGTTGGCGACCGCCGAAAATGGACTCGACTACAGCACCGACATGTTCACGATCAGTGGTGAAGGTCTCGACCCCACGCCAGTTCACCGAGCTATCACACGTCCGGGATTCGTTCCCGTCGGCAGCCAAGCAACAGTCAGCGTCTCGTTCGATTCCCCGCTGGAAATTGAACCACTGTTCCTCAACATCGAAGGCACCGATAGGCAGGTGCTGCTGGATGGCGATCTCGGATCGGGCCACAACCATGGCGAAGCACCCGCCGACATTGTCGTCACTGGATTCTTCGAAGCGGAGATCGAGGACTTTGCCTTCCTGCCCGAGGATCTGATTGTGGAAGTCGGGACCCAAGTTCGATTCCACAATCACGACGGTGTGGTACACGACGTGACGGC
>CAZHMP010000013.1:9120-43979 GCA_964533595.1 uncultured Acidimicrobiales bacterium
GACGAGCAGGTCAGGCCATACGTGGAGGCATCGGCCGCGGGGCGCGACGCGTACGACGGACTTCACACCCGTCGAACCGGGGCATTGATCGCTCGCTGCCCCGCGTCCCGCGAACTGGTGATGGACCCTCTCGTCGTCGATGTGGTTGAAAGATTTCTCTCCCACGCCACCTCGGTGCAGTTGCATCTCACCCAGATCATTTCCATTGAGCCAGGCGAGACCCAACAAAAGCTTCACCGGGATGAGATGGCCTTCGACTTCTACCCGTTCCCGGCCGCCTATCACGTCCAGTGCAACACGATGTGGGCTCTCACTGATTTCACTGCCGAGAACGGAGCGACCCACATTCATCCCGGTTCAGGCGTTGTACCCGAGGTAGATGGTCTTCAGATGACCTCGATCCAAGCCGAGATGCCGAGGGGTAGCGTCCTCTTCTACGACGGCAAGGTTCTCCACGGAGGCGGGGCCAATCGAATCGACGGGCCACGCAGAGGAGTCAACATCACCTATTCGGTGGGCTGGGTGCGACAGGAGGAAAACCAGTATCTGGCATGCCCTCGCGATGTCGCTGTGACCTTGGACGACGACTTGCTCAAGATGATGGGCTACCAGCAGGGTGCGTTCGCTCTTGGATATGTGGGCGACCAACAAGATCCACTCTCGGTCTTGAGAGGCACCCACAATAAGGTCCGGGTCGTATCCGACTTCTCAGAGTCAAATGATTCGTTCAGGACTTTCGTGGCGGATCTACCGCCGGCCTGACCGTCTGATCGGAAGCGGACTCAGCGTTTCCGATTGCGCAGTGCTCTTTGTGCTTGGCGACGCCGCTCCCCCGCCTCGCGTAATTGGGCCGCGTTTTCGGAGCTGACCAGCATGTAGTTGTGTCGCCAATCTTCGCTTCCCCACCTCTCCGGTGCCTGGACCGTGGTTCGGGGAGCGATAGCCGACTCGAGTGTTCGCAGGGCCAACATCACAATCGAGCGTTGCATTTCGGGGTCATACGGCTTGCCACAAGGATTGCCGAGTGGGAAATCGACAAACACGAAGCGAGGCACACCGCACTCCTCGACAATGTCACGAGCACTGCCGACTACGACTGTCGGTATCCCAACGGCTTCGAGATGACGAGCTACCAGACTCACGGTCTGGTGACACACGGGTCAAAGCGGCACCAACAAAACCGCATCAACTCGGTCCTCGCGACACCATCGTTCCACCGAGTCTGCGTTCGCCGTCGTGGCCCGTTGGCTGTATTCAGTCGGAACCCCATAGAACCGCGGACCCACGCTTCCGATTTTGCCGTCGTCCACCAGTTCACCCAGACGATCAAGCGGAAGATAGGTCTCGCTGTCGTTGGTGTGTGTGGCGTCCTTGTCCCAAGACAGGTCGTCGGTGACCAGTCGGTCGGGTCGACCGTCCACCGCCGAGTGATAGACGCATCGAACGGAATCGGATTGTCCCGGCGATGTGGCCTCTACTGGGAGCGAGGCGGTGGTCACGACCGCAATCCGACACTCGTGGAGAGGCTTCGTCAGTTGCGCGAACGGCACATCATCAAACGTCGCCCACTGATAGGGCTGTTTGTATCCCTGAGCGGCATAGAAATCACGCGACTTGTCGATGTAACTAACACATTTGCGATTGGGTGTGCGGGATTTGCTCACGCGGTGAGTCCGTCCATTCGAGCCAACACTTGAAGCATCACTTCATCGGCGCCTCCACCGATGGAGGCAATTCGGTTGTCACGGAAGAAACGAGCCGTCCAGTTTTCTTCGACATAGCCGATTCCACCGTGGTACTGAAGACACACATCAGCGACACGACGAATCAGGCGCCCAGCAGTCAGCTTTGCAATGGTTCCTTGGCGCGTGGTGTCCTCGCCGGCGTCGTAGAGCTCGGCCGTGGCGTGGTTGTAAACACGCAACAGATCGACCTCGGCAGACAGTTCGGCCAGTGTGTACTGAAGATGTTGGTTGGCCAGGAGCGGTGCGCCAAACACGACCCTCTCACGGAGATACTCAGCCGTTCTCTCGATGGCGCGCTGACATCCGCCGGCCGCCGAGTACGCCCCCCACATGCGCTCCACGACGAATTGCGACATCTGCTGTTGGAAACCCTTGCCCGCCTCGCCAATTGTGTTGGCCACCGGTACGCGACAGTCGTCGAAATCCAGCAAGGCTGTGTCGGATGCTCGCATCCCCAGCTTGTCGAGCTTTTTCGACACGCTGAATCCTGGTGATGACGTGGGAACAATGATCTGGCTCATCCCTGAGTAGCCACCCTCATCGGAAGTGCGAGCCAATACACACATCCAATCGGCCTGGACGGAGTTGGTGATCCACATCTTCGAGCCGTTGATCACCCACTCGTCTCCATCTTGAACTGCCCGAGTGCGAATCGCCGCCACGTCTGAGCCGGCGTCCGGCTCACTCACGGCAATGGCGCAAACCATCTCACCTCTGAGCGCGGGAGCGAGAAACCGCTCCTTTTGCTCGGGTGTGCCATAGCGAGCCAGGGAAGGCGTTGCCATATCCACTTGGACACCAAGAGCCATCGGCAACGAGCCATGATCGCAGCGTCCGAATTCCTCGGCGAGTATGAGTGTGAACACATGGTCGGCGTCCTGGCCGCCATATTTGGATTCGTACTCGAGGCCGATCATTCCGAGTTTGGCCATATCGGAGAAGATGTCATGCAATGGCATCATCTCGGCGGCCTCCCATTCCGGAATGCGCGGGTTTATCTCCCGGTCGACGTAGTCACGCACCATGGATCGGAAGGCGTCGTGCTCTGGGGTCATCTGCATGATGTGGATCTCCTCAGGAGTGCGACAGACCTGGCTGCCGCGTATTCAAAGTGGCTACCAGAACAGGCGTCGTCCGGTCGAAGTGAGCTGCCCTAGAGTGTCGCCGATGAAAGAACCCTCCTGGACCGATGGCGGCGCCACCGTCCCCACCATTGCGGCCACGCTCGCCTCACTGTTGTCGGCGCCCATCGCCGGCGTGGGGGTACTGGCCGCACTGTTCGGAGCGTGGGTACCCGCTGTGATATTCAGTGTTGCAGCAGCCGCCATGTGGTTCGGCGGTCGATGGCTCATCGACAGGTAGCTGCCACGGACCACAGCACGCTGCTACCAGCCGTTCATTCCCCGGATGTAATTGGCCTGCCCGACGTGCTGAAGACAGTCATCAGCGATGCTCACAAGCCTCACCCCCAGAGTGACCGGTGGATCCCACCGCCAGTCGACGATGCGATCTAGTTCCGCGGGGCTGAGTCCATCAAGGAAGTCCATCGTTCGGCTTTGAACCGCATCGAGGTAGTCCACCAGTATCTCCGAACCGCTGGGACACACCCTTGCTGCTTCCGCTTTGGTGTGTCCGAATCCGATATTCGTCGGGTCGGGGTCAAGACCGAATTCGTCTGCCCAGTTACGAGTCACCCAAATCTGATCGCACTCGAGAATCGTCGAGATCTGGTGATCCTGGACCCTTCCAACATGCCAGATGAGCCACCCAATGCTGTTCGCCCCATCAACAGGAGAACGCCGCAGCTGCCCTGGGGCGAGATCGGCAACCGCGCTCTCTGCCAGTGGCGGGATTCGGCCATAAAGCTCCAGAAGCAACCCAGATGTGTCCATCAGATGAGTTCACCACAGATTCACCCGACGAGCTTGAGTGAAGCCGAGATTGAACCTGTGTTCTAAGGTCCGTCAAGACTTGGAGATTGCTTATGACGTTGAACGGTTATGACGAGGCCTACAGCCGATCGCTGAGCGACCCTGAAGACTTCTGGGCCGAGGCGGCCGAAGACATTCACTGGTATCGCAAATGGGACAGTGTGCTGAACGAGTCGTCAGCCCCCTTGTATCGCTGGTTCGAAGGGGGCGTGCTCAATACTTGCTACAACGCGCTCGATGTACATGTGGAGAACGGCCGGGCGGAACAGGCCGCGCTCATTTACGACAGTCCGGTCACCGCTACCAAGCGGACCTACACCTACTCTCAGCTACGAGACGAGGTTGCCCGGTTCGCCGGCGTCCTGCACAGCCTCGGGGTCGAGCGGGGCAATCGAGTCATCATCTACATGCCGATGATTCCGGAGGCGGTTATCGCCATGTTGGCGTGCGCCAGACTCGGCGCAGTCCACAGCGTGGTCTTCGGTGGATTCGCCGCCAAGGAGCTTTCAAGCAGGATCGACGACGCCCAGCCGACCACAATCGTGTCAGCGTCGTGCGGTGTGGAGCCCAACCGCATCGTCGACTACAAGCCACTACTTGACGAGGCCATTTCGCTCAGCGCGCACCCGCCGAAGAACTGTGTCGTGCTGCAACGACCCATCGGCCCGTGCAGCCTCGTGGAGGGGCGGGATTTCGACTGGCAAGAGGCAATGGCCACGGCGACGCCGCAGGACTGTGTGCCGGTTGCTGCAACCGACCCGCTCTACATCTTGTACACATCCGGCACCACCGGAGTCCCCAAGGGCGTCGTGCGAGACAACGGCGGTCATGCAGTCGCACTGAAGTGGACAATGCGAAACGTTTACGGAGTCGAACCCGGCGAGGTCTACTGGGCCGCCTCCGATGTGGGGTGGGTTGTCGGCCACAGTTACATCGTTTACGCCCCGCTGTTGAACGGAAACACAACCGTTCTCTATGAAGGCAAGCCGGTGGGAACGCCGGACGCGGGCGCGTTTTGGAGAGTGATCGCCGAGCACGGTGTTTCGGTCATGTTCACTGCTCCAACGGCATTTCGGGCCATCAAACGCGAGGACCCTTCTGGCAGCCTGATCGGGCAATACGACATGTCCGGTTTTCGCACGCTATTCCTCGCGGGCGAGCGCCTCGACCCCGACACACTCCACTGGGCTGAGGACCAGCTCGATGTACCGGTGATCGACCATTGGTGGCAAACAGAGACCGGCTGGTCGATTTGTTCCAACTTCATGGGGATCGAACCCCTCCCGATCAAGGAGGGCTCGCCAACGAAGGCAGCCCCGGGAATGGACGTGAGAGTCGTCGACGATCAGTGTCAGCCGGTCGCTTCCGGAGAAATCGGTGCGCTCGTGATCAAACTTCCGCTACCACCGGGGACGCTACCCACCCTCTGGAATGCCGATGAACGATACATAGAGGCATATCTCACGGAGTATCCGGGCTTCTACAAGACTGGCGACGCCGGATTCATCGACGACGATGGCTACGTGTTCGTCATGACACGAACCGACGACGTAATCAACGTGGCCGGTCATCGACTCTCCACTGGGGCCATGGAAGAGGTTCTGAGCGCGCATCCCGACGTGGCGGAATGCGCAGTGATTGGTGTGGCTGATCAGCTCAAAGGACAGTTGCCTCTTGGATTTGCGGTCCTCAACGCCGGTTGCGACCGCGCGGAGGCCTCGGTGGAGGCTGAAATTGTTTCCATGGTCCGCGAGCAGATCGGGCCAGTAGCTGCGTTCAAGACAGTCAGAGTTGTGACCCAACTGCCAAAGACCCGCTCGGGCAAGATTCTCCGCGGCACGATGCAAAAGATTGCCGACGAGACAGAGTGGAACATGCCGGCGACGATCGATGACCCGCACGCTCTCGAGGTAATCGCTACGGCACTTCAGACGGCTGGCTACGCCGGGGGTGACTAGTGCTTTGGTCGTAAAGGTTGGCGTGTCCGCCCGCTACCGCGGCAGCAGTTCGGGCCCGTCATGGGATCGCACGGGCGGGACCTCACCTACAAAGCGTTCCACCTGAACCTTGCATGTCGTTGACGGCCCTTGGGCCATGGATGAAGTACCGCCGTCGTGGGTCAGCACATTCGGATTACCGCTCAAACACATTCCACCCGGCCCGACCGGGTCCCACCAGGCCCCAGTGGGCAACTGCACCACACCCTCCATCAGATGTTCTGTGGTCGACACCGCGGCCATACAGGCACCACGATCGTTGAAAACGCGAACCAAGTCGTTGTCGACGAGGCCTCGGGACGCTGCATCCAATGGAGTCATTCCGATTCGCTCTCGGCCGTGAACCTTCTCATTGAGGCTCGTCTCACCATGGTCCAACTGCGAATGGAGTCTCGTTTTTGGCTGATTCGACACGAGAGTCAACGGATAGCGCTCAGAGTTGGCCTTCCATTCTTCGGGCGCCATCCATGTCGGGTGTCCGGCACAGTCGGCGTAGCCCATGGCGGCAATCAATTCAGAGAAGATCTCGATCAACCCGGACGGAGTCGACAGGGGTGACGCCGTCCGGTCGGCGCGGAACGCCATGAGACCTGACGGCCCGGCGGCGATCCCTTCGATCGGAATCTGGAAGAATTCTGCCTGTTTGAGTTCCTCCAGTTTGGGAAAGTCGGGATTGTCTTCCCGAAAGGCCGAGTACATGTATTCCAGCCACTCATCTGAGCTGCGGCCTTCACTGAATGTCTCGCCAGCCCCTAGCCGTGACGCAAGGGCGGCGAAAATGTCGTAGTCGTTTCTGGCCTCCCCCACCGGTTCTATGGCTTGTCCCATCCAGAAAATGAAATCGTCCATTGCGCTCCCACCAATGTCATTGCGTTCCAGGGTCGTGGTTGCGGGCAACACGATGTCGCTGTGTTTGGCCAAGGCGTTCCAGAACGGTTCGTGTGACACAACCGTGTCGGGTTTCTGCCACGCTCTCTCAAGGCGATTCAAATCTTGGTGGTGGTGGAACGGATTACCCCCGGCCCAATAGACAAGATGGATATCCGGGTAAGTCAACTTCTGGCAGTTGTAGTCGTAGGTCTCCCCGCCGTGTAGAAGCATGTCGGCGATTCTGGCCACTGGTATGTAATCCTCGACATCGTTGGTGGCGATATTGAAGCGCGGCAGGTCGTGTTGGCGAATGCCATTGCCGGTGCCACCCACCGCGCCGTAACCAAATCCGACTCCGCCGCCGGGAAGGCCGATTTGGCCGAGCATCGCGGCAAGCGCACTCGCCATCCAGTAGGTCTGCTCGCCGTGGTCGGTCCGCTGGATCGACCAACTGGCTGTGATGAGTGTGCGGCCGGCCACCATTTTCGAAGCAAGTGACCGGATCCGTTCAGGTTCGACCGTTGAGATCTCACTGGCCCACTCTGCGCTCTTGACAACGCCGTCGGAATCACCGAGTAGATACGCTTTCAACTCTTCCCATCCGATGCAGTGGGACTCGAGGAACCGTTCGTCGTGCAATCCGCCCACCAGCAAGCTGTGAGCGAGCGCCAGCATGACAGGAGTGTCGGTGCCGGGCAGAATCGGGACCCATTCAGACTCGACCGACTCGATCATGTCCTCGCGAAGCGGCGACATATTGACGAACTTGACGCCACGGTCTCGGCAGATCTCGAGGCGGTTGGCGAGCAAGTGCCTGCCATGTCCACCTGACATCACCTGGCTGTTCTTGTGTGGCATGCCACCAAAACTCACCACCAGATCCGAAGAGGAGGCGATCTCGGCGAACGACGGTTGCTGCTCCATGAAGTCGTAGAGACCGAACCCGAAAATGTGGGGAAGCATTACATGGCCCGTGGCGGTGGAATAGTCGTCGACTTGACTCACATAACCACCTATTGAGCCCAGAAATCTATGGATTTGGGTCTGAGCGTGATGGAATCTCCCAGCGCTCGCCCATCCGTAGCTCCCGCCAAAGATGGCCCTGTTCCCGTGGAACTCCCGCACGCGGTCGATCTCTGTTGCCAACATGTCCAGCGCGACATCCCAATCGACCTCGACGAATGGCTCGTGCCCTCGCCCCTCCGGATTCGCTCCGGGGCCTTTGCGAAACCAACTCTCGCGAATCGCCGGTCGCTCGACACGGCACCGTCGGACTGCCTTCAACGATTGACCGATCGGTGACGGGTCAGGATCCTTGGCGAACGGTTGCACATCGATGATTTCTGTGCCGTCGGTCTCAACTCGGTAGGCGCCCCAATTGGTCAGCGTCAACTGTCGTTTGGTGTTCATCTGACTCCCCCCACCGAAGACGAAGTCGCTTCTCGATACGTCCAGATGGCAACCTGGTCGGACAAACGCCCGTGGAGCAAGAATAGTCGAGGGGCCGGCGCGGTGTTCTAAGGTTCCCCGAGGCACAGAGACGGAGCGACATGGGGGAGGCACGTAGAGATCGCCTGGGATCCGTCGCAATACCTTCGATTCGGTGACCACAGGCTGCGGCCCGCGGTCGAGCTGCTGGCGCGAGTCACCACCGAAAGGGTCGAATCAATCGTCGATCTGGGCTGCGGATCCGGTGTTGCGCTGCCGCTGTTTCGGTCACGCTGGCCTGATTTCGAATACATGGGCGTCGACAACTCCCCCGAGATGCTTGCAGCCGCGTTGGCCGATTTTCCCGAGGAGAATTGGATCAAGGCCGACATTGCCTCATGGCGACCAGCCTCTGTCGTGGATCTCGTATACAGCAACGCCGCCCTGCATTGGCTGGACGATCACGAAACTCTGTTTCCCATCCTGATGAGGATGCTCAAACCCGGTGGCGCGCTCGCAGTTCAAATGCCGGCAAATTTCGAGCAGCCGACCCACACGACCATCGCCGACGTCGCTCATGAATTCGAATGGTCCGCGGATCTCGAACCAACTCTGCTTGTCCACCCCGTGTCGAGCGCCGATGCCTACAGCCGGCTCTTGTCACCCATTTCTGGACACGTGGACATCTGGACTACGACGTACCTTCAGCGTCTGACCGGGCCCGACGCTGTGACGGAGTGGATCTCCGGAAGCGCATTGCGCCCGGTGTTGGCGGCGTTGCCAGCGGAGGAACAAGCAAGATTCCGAAGGGAGTACACGAGAAGGGTCAACAGTGCCTACCAACGCGATCCCGATGGAGTAACACTTCTCCCCTTCACCCGCATATTCATCATTGCCACGGCACGCACCGATTGACCGGTTGGCATCAACGGAACGGCGGGCCGTAGCGTGCGTCCCATGGCCGTCGAAGAACGCAAAACCCTCTCCGTAGATCGTCAAGTCTCTGCCCCAGCGAAGGTTCTGTGGGAAATGATCTCCGACGTCACACGAATGGGCCAGTGGTCCCCGGAAACCACGTCGTGCAAATGGCTGGGGAAAGCAGGGGGTCCGGCAATCGGAGCCAGATTTCGCGGCAGTAACGTCAACGGCAAGTTCAAGTGGGGCACCACCTGTACCGTCACCGACTGCGAAGCCGGTTCGACATTCGCCTTCGAATCCAAATCGCTCGGCCTGCGCATCTCACGCTGGGAGTACCGATTCGAGGCCGCCGGGAATGGCTGCCGGGTCACGGAATCGTGGAAAGACCAACGCGGGATGCTCGTGAAGATCTTCTCTCCGAAAGTGAGCGGGGTGAAGGACCGGTTCGTTCACAACGAACGCACCATGCGCCAGACCCTCGACAACCTCGCGCACGCCGCCGAGGCAGATTGACGGGTCCCATCTCGCCGAGCGGTGATAGCGTTCCCGCCCATGCCGACGCCACATATTTCTGCTGATCACGACGCATTTGCCGACACCTGTCTCCTTCCCGGAGACCCACTTCGCGCCAAGTGGATCGCGGAGACATTTCTTGATGATGCCCACCAGGTCACCGCGGTGCGCAACGTCTTGGGATACACCGGCACATACCAGGGAAAGGCCGTCTCGGTCATGGGCACCGGCATGGGTGTCCCATCAATCTCCATCTACGCGTCAGAGTTGATCGACACCTACGGAGTCTCCAAGCTCATTCGCGTTGGAAGCTGTGGCTCGATTCAACCCCACTTGGGGCTCAAAGACGTCGTAGTCGGTATGGGGGCTTGCACCGACTCTGGAGTCAACCGCGCCCGATTCGGCGGACGCGATTTCGCCGCCATTGCCGACTACGGGCTACTGCGCGCCGTTGTGGACGCAGCCGAAGCCGCCGGCAAGACCGTGCATGTGGGAAACATCATGTCGTCCGACCTGTTCTACGGACCCACCAACATTTCGCTCGACGACACTGTGGCGTCGCTTCGGCGCATGGGTGTGCTCGCAGTGGAGATGGAGGCCGCCGGGCTCTATGGCCTGGCAAGCGAGCGTGGAGCGGCCGCTCTTGCCGTCTGCTCCGTGAGCGACGACATGGCCCTCGGCACCGAGCTCAGTTCAGAGGAACGCGAGACCTCGTTGTCGGACATGGTCACGATCGTGCTCGGGTCTGTGGTCTGAGATGTCAGGGTTCTAATGATTCGGCGCGGGCGGACGAAGGCGAACGGCCACCGCTTGGGTGGTTCGGTCGAGAATCATCGCGATGACAACGATCGCAAACCCGACCTCGAAACCGATTCCGAGATCGCTGCGCTTGACCGCACTCACCGCGGCAAAACCGAGCGCCCCGCCGCCGACCAATCCGGAGATGATCACCATGGCGAGCACCATCATGATCACTTGATTGATTCCGGCCATGATCGTGGGCGCGGCCAGCGGCAGCCTCACTCCAAACATCGTCTGGCGAGGTGTGGCCCCGAACACGCGTGATGCCTCAATGCTTTCTTCGGGCACCTCTTTGATGGCGAGGGCCGTGATTCTCACACCTGGCACAATTGCGTAGAGAACCGAGGCGAGAATCCCGGGGACCACACCCACCGTGAAGAAGATGACGGCGGGAATGATGTAGACGAGCGACGGAATGGTCTGCAGAGCATCCAGAATCGGACCGATCAGCGCCTCAACCCTGGGCTTCCTGCCCGCCCAGATCCCAATTGGCACCGCCAACGCAACCGACAACACCACTGCAACCACAACCTGTGTGAGGGTGTCGAGAGATGGCGCCCACATCCCGATCAACCCGCTGGCGGTCATCATCGACATCGTGAACACGGCCAGACGACGTCCGCCGATACGCCAACCAGTCCACCCACCGAGAAACATCAACACCGGCCACGCGATTGTGTCGATCAAAAGATCACGCACTGGCACGTAGAACTGCGCCACAACCAAATCGCTGAAACCACGAGTGAGCCATCGCAGGTTGTCACGCACCCAATCGACGCCGGTGTCGATGGGATCGAAAGCCTTCACCGACCAGACGTTGGGGAATTCGGTATAACCGGTGACAGTTCCCACGATGACGAGGCCGACTACCGCGCCCACACCGATCAGGGTAGCCCTACGACTCGGCAGAGCCGTCCGGTCGGTCACCACGAGAGCTCGACTGAGTCGGTCCAAAACCATGGCGATCGCCACGACAGCAAATCCGGTCGCTATTCCCCGACCGGTTCTCCGGGTGCTGAGGGTCTCCATGATCTCCTGACCCAGACCGCCCGCA
Source organism: uncultured Acidimicrobiales bacterium (assembly GCA_964533595.1). GTDB lineage: Bacteria > Actinomycetota > Acidimicrobiia > Acidimicrobiales > Aldehydirespiratoraceae > SZUA-87. Next base: position 20,378 of record CAZHMP010000013.1, read on the forward strand.
CCGAGCAGCGTTGCCAGCACGACGATTCCGAGGGCCATCATGATGGTCTGGGTGACGCCGACCATGATGGTTGGCAAGGCCATCGGAAGCTGAACTTTGGTCATGGTTTGGCGAGGGGTAGAACCAAACATTTCGGATGCCTCGACCGCCTGGCTCGGCACTTCACGAATTCCAAGTGTGGTGAGGCGTACCACCGGCGGCAACGCGTATATGACGGTGGCGAAAGTAGCAGGCACCCGCCCAATGCCGAAGAGCATCAACATGGGAAGGAAATAGACCGGAGCCGGCACAGTTTGCATTGCGTCAAGTGCCGGCCGCATGACCTTTTCGGCCCGTGGCCGAACCGCCCCCCAGATACCGAGCGGTACTCCGATCAGCACCGACAGGATCACCGAGATCGTCATCAGCGCCAAGGTGTCGATTGTGACCTCCCAGAGGCCGACGAGACCCGGGTAGGTCATCGCTGCGGCGGGAACGAGAGCATCCTTCCATCCTCGCGATCGGTAAACGATCAAGAACACGACGATCGGGAGGACAAACCATGGCACCCACAAGAGCCAAGTCTCGAGGGAGTCGAGCGCCCACCCGACGCTGTCGCTGAGCGGGTTGAAGAATCCGGTGAAGAGAATGTGGGTCTTGCGGTTGGCGTGCTGCCACCGCCCGAACGAGTCGATTGGATCAGAAAACGTGTGGTCGAGCAGCGCCGGAAACTCATCAACCCAATAGAACGCGGTCTGCAACGCCGCCACACCTACGAAGAGGAGAATCCAGTGGCGGAATCTATTGAACCTTGCCAAGGGGGAGCTGTCCGATTCAGCCTCAATCGCAGCGCTCATGAGTCGACGTCGAGCAGCGAGATCACGGCGTCGCGATCGATCACTCCCGCAAGAGAACCTGTTGAATCAAGCACTCCGACGTGGCCTTTTGCCTCCAGTAACACCGACAGAATCTCGTCGATGCAACGATCGATTCCAACCTCGGCGACGAGAGGTTCACCTAAGTGAGGTTTCATCACGTTCCCCGCGGAAAGCACCTTCGTGCGAGACACATCTTCGGTGAACTCACGCACGTAGTCGGTTTGTGGATTCGCAATCAACTCGAGTGCGGTACCAACTTGATCGAATGCCCCATCCTTCATGATCGCGATCCGATCACCGAGCTTGATTGCTTCATCGAAATCGTGCGTGATGAATACGATCGTCGCCTTCATTTCGGATTGAAGGCGTATCAATTCGTCCTGCATGTCGCGACGAATCAAGGGGTCGAGAGCTGAGAACGGCTCGTCGAAGAACAACACCTCCGGCTCGATGGCCAGCGCCCGACCGAGGCCAACACGTTGTTGCATGCCTCCCGAGAGTTGCTGGGGGTAGTGATCACCCCATCCCTTCAGCCCGACCACCTCGAGAACTTCTCGGGCCTTTTCATGTCGAACATCCCTAGGAATACCCTGGACCTCCAGCCCGTACGCCACGTTGTCCACCACTCGGCGATGCGGGAACAGCCCAAAGTGTTGGAAGACCATCGACATGCTCTTGCGACGGACGTCGCGCAGATCCTTGTCGCTCATCAACATGAGATCTTGCCCTCTGAAGTTGACCCGACCGGCTGTGACATCAAGAATCCGCGCCACACATCGCACCAACGTCGACTTCCCCGACCCCGATAGTCCCATCACAACGAAGGTTTCGCATGCTGGCACTTCGAATGAGACGTTGCGCACAGCGACCGTGTTCCCCGTCGATCGTAGAATCTCGTCGCGACTCACTCCGTCAACGGCCATGTCGAGGGCTCGTTTGGGCTTCGGACCGAAGACCTTGTACACGCCCTCCGCCGCGAGAACGGAGGTGTCGGAACCAGTGTCGACGATCTGCTCAGCTGTCATTCGCGATAAGTTAGCCCATTCGATCGGGAGCCACCGAAGCAAGGCTGATAGCCTCACCGCTTGCAAAGTTAGATCCCCGACAGAACCGAGAAGTTGATGAAACGATTGCTTGCAATCATTGTTTCGCTCACCATCATCGCCAGCGCGTGCGGCGACGACTCCGGCGGCACCGCGTCCGACGGAGGTAGCTCCGATTCCGGCAACAAGCCGACGATCACCTTTGTGGTCAATGCATGGACGGCTTCGGCGCTCAACGTCGCCGTGGCGTCGCAACTCGTCGAAAGCGAGCTCGGCTACCCGGTTGAGATAATCGCAATCGACGAAAACGAGGCGATGTTCACCGGACTCTCCGACGGCACGCTCGATGCAGTTCTCGAGATTTGGCCCTCCGGAATCACCGACACCGAACAGGCATTCTTCGACGATGGAAGTGTTGTCAACATCGGTGGTCTCGGTGCCATCGGCAAGATCGGTTGGTTCACCCCGCAGTACGTGCTCGACGAGCATCCGGAGATGGCCACATGGGAGGGTCTCACAAGTGACGAGGCCGGTAAGTACTTCTCCACGGCAGAGACGGGCAGCAAGGGTCGCTTCCTGGGAACTGATCCGTCCTACTCGCAGTACGACGCCCTGATCATCGAAAACCTCGGGCTGCCATTCGAGGTCCAGTACAGCGGTTCCGAGCCGGCCACCGTTGCCGAGCTCGAGGCCCGCGCGGCGGGCAGTGAGCCCGTCATCATGTACTGGTGGACGCCCACCGCAGCGGTTGGCAAGTTCAATCTCGTCAACGTGGCACTTCCCGAATTCACCCCAGAGTGTGGCGCCAGCGGCGCGGCAGCTGATGCCGACGTGGCTTGCGATTATCCCGAGGACCCGATCCTCAAGGCGGTTTCGGCCAAGCTCGAGGCAAAGGCTCCTGAGGTGGCTGCGTTCTTGAAGGCGTTCACCATCACCAACGCCGACCAACTTGAAATGTTGCCGTCGGCAGAGATTGATGGCGAAGATCCCGCAGATGTGGCTGCCACATGGATTTCAGCTCACAAGGATGTCTGGAGCACCTGGCTCTCATAACCGAATACTCGTCGTCGGCCGGGCCGCTCCAAGAGCGTCCCGGCCGACGGCGGCGAGTTTCACGCCGAGAGGTGATCCGGAAGGTCGGCCGGGTCCTTGTCGATGGGCATCGTCCAATCTCCGTAGGGAAGATCGGTACCGATCACCAGCCTCTGTTTGGGTCCGGCCAGTGCCTGGTGCAGGAATCCCGCCGGTGCTTCCAAGCGGCACCCGGGGCCTGTCTCGACCAGTTCTCCATTTCCCTTTCGTAGGGAACCGGATCCCTCGATTACAAAAGTGACCGCATTGAACTCATGCCAATGCAGGGGCTCATCCTCTTCGGTGATCAGGTCGAAGGCCAGGCCGTGGTATCCCAATTCGGCCACCTCGGCCAAAGCATCCTCCTCGGTCATTGGTGTTCCGTGGGTCACTTTGTATTGCATGAGAGGTCTCTTCCCCGTCCGCTTAATCCTCGGAGTATCCGGGATGACTCACAAACGTACCCGAACCGGCGTGGACGGGCAGGTGAGACATCGAACCCTCGATTCCGCGCAAGACGGTCAACATCACTGCCATTGGTTCCAGCGACACCTCGGCACCTTGGCCGAAGTCGGCGTTGGTCGACCCAGCAATGAGCTCATAGGTATCGCCGTCGAGTGTGGCTGAAATGGTCGGTGAGCTGTAATTGATCTGACCGTTCACGTCGACTCGATGGGTTTCCCCGTTTACTCGCGCCTCAATGACGGAATCGCCCTTGATCATGAACGCGTTATCGCGCTGACTGGCGAAGTCTGCTGCATCGAGATACAGGCGGGGCTTGTCTCGGTAGGGAGTCCCGGAAGTCGGGCAAACCGTCTCGCAGTTTCCACACTCGTTGCAGAAGTCGGTCAGTACCGCGATCTGGGGACCTTGGGAGACAGTGAATTCGCAGGTCCCCGAGGCGACGAGCGTGCCGTCTTGATTCCGAAGAACGGGCAGCGAGTTCGCTGTTGGCGTCAGCTCATATGTCATCAGTGCCATGTTCGGGCAGACGCCCACGCACAAACTGCATATCTCGTGGCAGTCGAGGCAGCGGTCGGCTTCCGCCATCGCTTCCTCGGGTGTGTAGTTGATCACGGTCTCTTCGAATCCGTCACGTTGATCAAGCGGGCTGAACTTGATCGGGACCCGGTATTCGCGACGAGCTCTACGCACCATCAGCCCTTGCAGGTCGACCGACTTCGGATTCTCGTCGGTGACGATCGGATCGACCGACATGTGCTTGGCGATGATCGCAGCCGCCATCGCCTTGCCGTCAGCCGCTGCCTTCACGATGGATGACGGTCCCCCCGCGGCCACGTCGCCACCCGCATACAGCCCGGGAATTGAGGACTCGTAGGTAACCGGGTCGACCTTTATGTAGCCACGGTCTGTGAGATCGGGCGCCTCATCCCCAAAGAAGTCGAGTACCGAATGCTGGCTGATGGCCAGAATCAGCGTGTCGAGTTCAATGTCGAACTCCGAGTCGGGAACAGCAAACGGTATGTTGCGGCCCGAAGCATCACGTTCGCCACGGTATTCGGTCCGAGTGCACGAGATGGCCGCCAGCTTCCCGTCTTCCAGCCGGAGCGCAGCCGGCGTGGCCAGCTCGACGATGTTGATGCCCTCCTCGCGGCTGGCCTGGATCTCTTCGGGATCGGCAGGCATCTGATCAACCGTGCGCCGGTAGATCAGATTGACCTCAGCCGCGCCCACTCGTCGCGCTGAACGAATGCAATCCATTGCCGTGTCGCCCGCTCCGATTACGCCGACCTTGGGACCAATTGGCATGGGGCGGTCTTCTCGAACCGACCGTAGGAATGTGATGCCGTCGATCACACCCTCCGCGTCGTCACCAGGCAGGCCCAGCTTCTTTGCCAGCTGGGCACCAGCTGCGACCACCACTGCTGAATAACCGTCGTTGCGCAGATCAGCGATGCTGAAGTCGGTGCCGGCCTTCTGGTTGTAGCGAATCTCGACACCGAGCTGATCGAGGATCGACATGTCCTTGTCGATGTCGCTGCGCGGCAGTCGATATGAAGGGATGGCTCCACCGACCATTCCGCCGGCGTAGGGATGCGCTTCGAAAATGGTCACGCCAAAACCTGCGTAACCAAGCTCTTGGGCCGCCGCAATGCCGGCCGGCCCAGCGCCGATGATGGCGACTTTGCCCGGATCACCGGGCTTGCGCCCAATCGCAACCGGTTGTCCTTCATTGCTCATGATGAAGCGCTTCATGTGCCGGATTGCGAGTGGCTGATCAAGGTGGGTGCGAATGCATGTGTTCTCACAAAGATGGTCGCAAACCCGGCCGAGGATGCTCGGCACCGGATTGTCCTGACGGGTGATCCTCACCGCTTCGGCCACGTTTCCTTCGCGCACCGCAGCCATGTACTGCGGGACCTTTTGATCGACCGGGCACTCGTCGAGACATGGGGCCTCGATGCAGTCGAAGTAGTCGAGTTCCCGCGTGGTCTTGGATCGATCCATCCGGAACGAGTGCTTTCGGTACCGCCAATCAGAGCGCACGTCGTGGGCCATATGGCGCAGGTTCAACCTCGAGAGCGTTTTGAATGCGAGATCGACGACCACATCGGCGCGGCCCGCATCAAATCCGGCGTCAGTCGCCCATTCGGTTACCACTTCTCTCACGGCGCGTTCGCCCACCCCGGCCTTCAGAGCTTGGTAGAGAGAATCGCAGAGGCTCTTGGGCAGATCCAACCCACTGTCGCCAATCGATGCCAGATACAGCGACATCGGGAACTCATGGAAATTTGGTTGGCCGATAGCTGACTTCATGATGAAGTCGGCGGTGTCGACAGCCCCGGTCTCGTCCATCGCCGAATCGAGATTCTCCGTGTATTGGAGCATTCGAAGATAGCCACCGGTCTTCAGCAGATCCGAACAGACGGTGATGGTCTTCATCCCGCTGCGGATGAGGTCGGAGACATTGAAACAATCCGCTCCGCCGGCGTAGGACATCAAAAGGTCGCCGCGATACTCCTCGGACAGCTTCGAGGCGAGATTGGTGGTGAGGGCGTGAAGTGCACGACCCGAGAGATACATCATCTCGTCGCCCTCGAAAACGCCTCTCCAGTTGTCGACTTCGAGCGTGTTGCTGAGCTTCACACCAAACGTGAGATCGCGGCTGTTGGCAACGCGCCGAAGATTGTGCAACATCGGAACCGCGTCGACATATTTGAGATCGTGACCAAATGCCTCATCAGGAACCGGGACATCGCTGAAGCCCAGATCGTCATTGAGAATGGCCCGCACGCGGTCGGCTCCGAGAAGCGTTGGATTGCACTTGACCGAGGTGTGAAGACCGCGCTCCTCCAGTAGATAGAGCGAAATCTTCTCGATTTCCTCTGGCGGGCATCCGTGCATCGTCGACAACGTGATCGTGTCTGAGATCTGCGACGGAATGTCAATGTCACGAATCTCCGGGTAACGCTGCGCGACGATGTCGACGTAGGCCGGGATGTAATCGGATGCGTCGGCCATGGCGTCGAAGAACCACTGCACATTGGGCTTCAGGATCCCCTCGAGGTTGTAGCCAACGCTCATGTTGAAGATCATTCCGGGACGATCGCCGTGCCATCCGAACTTGTGATGCAGAGCATGAATCAGAACCCAGGCCCGCAGGTATTCGTCGAACGACTCGAAGACCTTCAGCTCCTGTGACCACTCAACGTTGTAGCCCTCGTCCTGCACATCGATACAGGGCTTGGAGACATCGAGTTCGTCGAGCGTCTGAACGGTCTTGAGCTCTATGAATCGCGCGCCGACCAGCCACGACACGATGATGTTCTGGGCCATCTGGGTTTGTGGTCCGGCGGCCACACCGAAGGGCGTGTCGAGTTCCACTCCGTATTTCTCGGTGCGATACCGATGGTCGGCTCTCGGCACGAAAAACGCCGGTTCGGGCACGCCGAACAGCGCGCCTTTGCCATCGAGTTCGTCAAAGACCCAGTTGGTCAGTTGCTCCATCGAGATCGGATGGAATCGATCGGACATGTGTGCTCTCCTCGAATTTTTACTCAGGTCTTGCTAAATGTTGCCCTCTGCTCAGAGAAGGGCGTGGAGACGACTGGCCTGCTCCGCGGCCTTGGCCCGTACTTCTGTGGCGTCAACGCGAGTCGGCTTGCCGTCAGCAAGCACCAACTCTCCGTTGATTTCCACATTCACCGGCATTACCCCCGGCGTAAAGGCCAGATGCCAGGGATCCATCGGGTCGTATGACCAGGTCACGAGGTCGTTTCTCGCCTCGGGCATGAGATCCCAACCGGTGGCCAGCCACGACCAGGCCGAGTCGGGACTGCTGGTGATGTCGACGGACCGCTGCATTACATATGCGAGCCGGAACGCTTCGATCATGTTGGCGCCTATGCCGTCGGTGCCCAGAGCCACCGGATTGCTGAATCGAGCCGGATTGGCATATCCGACGGCATTGTTGAGATTCGACCGGGGATTGTGCACGAGTGTGCCTTGAAGGCCGTGGTCATCTGGCAGATGCACGCCATGGATCAACAACCACTTGTCGTTGGTGAGCCCCTGCAGTCGGTTTGCCGCATCAATATCGTCGAGGCCCTCGGCTACGTGGATATGGACGCCGACACCAAGGTCATCGGCAAGCCCTGCCGCGGCCTGGAGCGACTCATCGCTGCAAGTGAATGCAGCATGCACGCCGACGTATCCCTGTCCCCCGGCGCGGATGAATCGCTCATTCTCGGCGAGACCGCGCTTCGCCCCGTCGGCACCGTGCCGGTCAGTGATCCCATATGTGGTGTTGATACGGACGCCCACTTCTGCACAGGCATTCGCTATCACGTCGAGGCTGCCTTCGATTGCATTGGGGCTCTCGTGGTGGTCGATGATCGCCGTGGCTCCGTTCTCGAGGGCCTCCACTGCGCCGAGCATTGCCGACCATCGCAGCATCTCCAGATCGAGAGCAGTGTCGAGACGCCACCAGACCTGTTCGAGGATCTCCAGGAAGTTCGCCGGAGTCTTCGGAGGCGCCGGCATTCCGCGAGCAAGTGTTGAGTAGAGATGGTGGTGAGCGCACACCAAGCCGGGAGTTGTTGCGGTCATTGATCGACTCTCCAAGACGTCGTTGCGTGGACTCGCCCATAGTGCCACTTAACAAACCGTAAAGCACTGTCCGGTTCGGATTCCGAGTGCCGGCAACCAAGTGCCCACGGCATCATCGAACCGTCTCCACTAACGTCCTCCCATGACAAGCCTCGCGATCCCGAGTTCTGCGGAGGCCGTCGACCCCAACTGGATGACTCAAGCACTTCGAGCTGGTGGGTTGCGAACGTCTGCCAAAGTCACGTCCATCATCCCCACGCCGATCGGGGATGCCGTTGGCCTGATGGGTGAGATCACAAAATTCGACTTGACTTGGAGCGCCGCTGACCAGGGACCCGCCGCGGTGATCCTGAAGGTTCCGTCGGTGATAGACGACAATCGGAGTCTGGGCATGATGTTCGGCGTGTACGAGGGTGAACATCGCGTATACACGGAGCTGTCGAACAAAATCGGCCTCGCCACTCCCCGTTGCTGGTTCTCCGCCGGCGATTCCGCGACAGGCGAATACGCACTTCTCATCGAGGATCTCACCAGCCATGATCGCATCGATCAGATGGACGGGGCCGACCTCACTTCCTCGCAAGCTTGTATCGACTCGTTGGCCGACCTCCATTCGCATTGGTGGAATTCGCCGGAACTTAGGGCCTTGCCTTGGCTTCCAGATGGCTTTGGCGAACCTCTCCGGATTTACCGCGACATCGTCGCGGCCGCGCTCCCTGATTTCGAGCACGCTCACGGCGACATACTCACCGACGAGGATCGAGCAATCTGCCATCGATTCGTCGACGAGTACGACACCCTCATCGACAGGTCACTCGATTCGCCACTGACTCTCTTGCACCGTGACTACAGAATCGACAATATTCTTTTCGATTCTGGTTCACCGGTCGTCCTCGACTGGGGCAGCGTCGCCCGCGGCGGGGGTCTCTACGACGCTGCGTACTTTCTTGCCGGAAGCCTTACCATCGACGACCGCCGCCTGTGGGGTGACCAACTTCTCGCTCGATACGCATACCGGTTGGAAAGCAAGGGCATAGAGATCGAGGATTTCGAGCAGCGACATCGAGAGGCCGCCCTTTTCTGTCTCATCGTCCCAATCATGCTTGGCGGCGACAGCCTCGACGCTCGAAACGACAAAGGCGAGCGTCTCGCTCGGGAAATAACCCGGCGCCTATTTGCGTATCTACACGACTACGACGCCGTGTCTGCCCTCGACTGACCGGAGCCTCAGGGGGCCGATTCGGTAGCTGCTGCTATGTCAGCCAGATCCTTTGCCATCGCCTTGCGAAGCGAACGCACGAACAATCGTCCGATAGTTGCGTCCATGACCTTGGTGAGATTGGTCTGCGCTTCGCCACGGAATTTCATCGAGAGGCGGCAGCCTGCCTCGGTGGGCTCGATTCGTATTTCCGAGAAGTATTTCGATCCATGCGACTCCGCAAATGTCGCATAGCGGGCCCCATCCTCGAACTCGGTGACTTCCATCTCCTCAGTGGCCTTCTTGCCAAACATCGTGCGCGTCTCGCGCCACTTCGTTCCCATTCCGAACTCTTGACCGCCGTCGAGCCGCTCGACATTCTCGATGGCCTCAATCACATCGACCCAGCGGTCGATACCAACCGCGATGGCCCAGACCTTCTCAGGCGTTGAGGCGATGTCCAGAGATACGTTCACCGACGACACGAGAACGACGCTACAGCATCCGGATGGGCGACATCCGACGTGATGTGTCGGCCAACAAGATCCGATCCGGGCCAAGTGCCGCCACCCGCCACGCTCATAGGATCACCATGAACCGGAATTGGGAGGTGAGAACGCTGCGAGAGCGTCAACTGGTCGGTCTGCGCGGCTTGGAGGCCGCGACTGCGCTTCTACGCCGAATCCGCCGAAGCCACCCCACCGACGGGTTGCATGAAGCAGCCGATCTGCAGTGGTGGTGGCGCACGCCTCGCTCCACCGACAAGATGCCACAGATCTTCTGGTTCGATCATCTCGGTCGCCCCGAAGCCGCAGTGATCGCGACCGACTGGGGCGATGGAATCTCACTTGATCCCTACGTCATGCCCGAGGCAGGTCCCAGGTGGAAGGTCCAAGTGATCGAACGGGGGCTGGCGCACGCCCATGAATGCGACCTCACGAATGTCGAATTCGAGGTCGACTTGGCCGACACGGCTATGCGTGAGCTGCTTGTCAGCCGAGGCTTCGAGCCGAGAGAAGCGGGCGTGGTCGAAACGTGGCTTGATGTGGAGGCTCGGCCCGTGGTTGCACCACTGCATCACGGCTATCGACTGACCAATCGGCTCGCCAACAAGCACGTGCCGCATCACATGGTCAAACGAAGCGGTGCCGAAGTAGAGATGCGACTACTTCAGACTTCGCTATACCGTCCTGAACTGGATCTACTCGTGCTCGACGATCGGGAATCGGTGGCGGCCTACGGGTTGTTTTGGTACGACCCCGAGACCGCGACGGGTCTTGTCGAACCAATGCGCACCGAGGACGAACATCAACGTCTAGGGCTCGCGCGCCACTTACTCGCTGCCGGTATCTCACGTCTCGCCGATGCGGGCGCCGAACGAATCAAGATCTGTTTCAAGCCCAACCACGCACCGTCGAGACACCTCTATCTCAGCACGGGTTTCGAGCCAATCAGGGAGACTGTCGTCTTCGCGGGAAGAACGAACCCATGAGCTGTGCATCATCCCCGGGACAATTTCAAAGTGAATCGATGATTTGTGCGGTCATCCGCCAGGGGCGAGTCTGAACTCACGCGACGCTGAAGAATACGACAGAAGCATCTCGGCCGGCACCGAGCCGACATTTCGGAGGCTGTGTGGATCGCCTCTCATCACCACCGCAAGTTCGCCCGGACCGAGTATCACTGCAAGATCACCGGCCGTGCACTCAACGGTTCCGTTCGTCACATACACCGATTCCTCGCAGTTGTCATGAACATGGAGGGTCGTGCCGTTCGTGGCCGGAAGGGTCATGCGGGCAACCGACAGCTCGTGGCCGATTCCGACTTCGGACCCGGCGAGCCATTCGATCACGCCCCACTCATATTGGATTGTCACAGTCTTGGGCACAGTGGACTCCTTACCGGCTCACTTATCCGAACTCAGGGCGCGCCGGCCGCCTATCCGCCAGCTGCGCACCTGCACAGACTCCAGCAATCCCGCCGAGTTGTACGGTTCGTCTCGCAGGAACATGTCGACCTCTGAATTCGACGGAACCTCCAGGAAGTAGACGTTGCCGGCCCAATCCCCATCGTCGCTGTAGATGTCACCCTGAGAGATGATTCGGTCGTCGAGGTCTCGGCAATACCTCTCATGCATCTGCCTAATCTTTTCGCGCTCCGCCGCGACATCCGCCTTCGACTGGGCGTATACGAAGAACTGAAGTCGGTTGGGCGCGGGTTCAAAATCGGACTGGACACCATTGACTCCAAGGGCAAATCGCCTGATGAGAATGGTGTCGAACACGCCAGCCTTTGCGAAGGGATCCTCATACACGCAGCGTTGAAGCACGTCGGGGCCTTCGACGTCGTAAATATGGACGCTTCCTGTCAATTCATCGAGGTTGTCAGAGTTGACCGTGGGACCTCGAGCGATCAGGTGGTCGGTGTACTGCTCATAGAACGCCCAGTGATCCTCAATGACAGACATTCGTTTCTCGAACATGCCGGGCTTGTCTGTGCACCAGACCAAGAACTGCATATGGACCTCCATCCGTGACACGACAAGAATGTCATCCCGAGAAGCCGTACTCGACAGAACTCCAACAATTTTTTCGGGGTTGCCGACAGCCGAGCCACGTGATCCCTGGGAAAGATTTCAGGCCGAGGTGAAATCCAGGCCCTCGAAGTTGCCGGACGTTCGCCATTGGTCGATGTACTCGAAGTAGGCCACCGGTCCCTCCGGGTAACCCGCGGCATCTCTCAGATCCGCGGGCCCGGGCTCCTGCCCTTCGTTGTTGTAGTAGCCCGGCGTACAGTCGGGACTGCCGAGCAGTGATCCAGACTCGACATCGAGTAAGTCCATCCACGCATCTTCTGCGTCGGCCGTGACTTCGGCTTGCGAAAGCTCATCGCGGACACAATGTGCCACCACGGCGGCAACCTCCCGACCGGATTGATCGAGGTTGTGCGTGATGTTGGAGATGAGCCTCGCCCCATGGCTGAGGCCCTCGATGAAGAGGTTCGGGAAGCCATGGACGTGGACGCCGTGCATGCTTCGCATGCCGTCCTTCCAGTGTTCGGAGAGAGTGAGCCCGCCCCTACCCGTGGTCTCGTAGTCGGCAGTGTGACGCAGGTTCACCTCGAAGCCCGAGGCGAGGATGATGCAGTCGAGTTCGTAGTGCCAGCCGTTCGCCCACACGCCGGTCTCGTCGATCCGTTCCACCCCCTGACCGTCGGTGTCGATCAAATGATTGGTGGGGATGTTGAAAGACTGCAGGTATTCGTCGTGGAAACACGGACGCTTGCAGAGCTGCTGGTACCACGGCTTCAACGCCTCGGCCGTGTTGGGATCCAGCACGATCTCGTCAACTCTGGCCCTGATCTCCTCCATCTTTTCATCGTCGCTGTCGGCGTAGGCCCGGGCGAACAGTTCAGGGCCAATCTCGGCACCATCGTTTGTCACCGCAGCCACTGCTCGGTCGCGGATGCGCTTGGCGATATCGGTCCAGCCATCCTTTACGAGGTCCTCGTCGGCAAATCCCCCCATCTGAAGAGTGGCGAAGTTCATCAGCCATCTGTTTTGCCATCCGGGCTCGAGCTCGGAGAACTCGCCGGGATCGGTTGGATGGTTGTTTCTCACGTCGATCGATGACGGCGTGCGCTGGAAAACGAACAGCTCCGCAGCGTCGCGTGCCAATGCAGGAATACACTGCACGGCCGTTGCGCCGGTACCGATGATCCCGACGCGTTTGCCGGCCAGTTTCGTCATCTTGGCCCCGGTTCGGTCACCACCCGTGTAGCCGTAGTCCCAGCGAGCGGTATGGAACGCGTGACCCGCGAAGCTGTCGATTCCCGGAATGCCCGGGAGCTTGGGTCGAGTCATCGGCCCAGTGCCCATGGCCACGAACCGGGCCCGGAAGTTGTCGCCCCTGTCGGTCTCGATCAGCCACCTCGCGGAGGCCTCATCCCAAGCGAGTGAGGTGACCTGAGTGGAGAACAATGCGTTGTCATACAAGTCGAATTCGGTGGCGATTCGCTGTGCGTGCCGGAAGATCTCTGGCCCGTAGACGTATTTCATGGTCGGCATGTGGCCGGTTTCTTCGAGCAGAGGGAGATAAACCATCGCTGCTGTGTCGCACATCGCCCCCGGATAGCGATTCCAATACCACACTCCCCCGACGTCGCCGGCGCCGTCGATGATTCGCACATCCGAAATGCCCGCCTCGTGCAGGTGAGCACCGGCGCACAGTCCCGCGAAGCCGCCGCCGATGAGAGCCACGGTGACCTCGTCGCTCACCGGCTCGCGTTCAACATCGCCGACCCAGGGATCCTCCGCGAGATGCGCAAACCTGCCACTCGGTTCGATGTATTGACCAGCCCCGTCGGCTCGCAGGCGCTTGTCCCGCTCGAGGCGGTATCGCTCGTGGATCGCTTCCCGGTCGATCGTTGCCGGATCGGTCGTGGTCAACCTTGCCCCCTGAGAAAATATTGGTGGCGAACATAACACCGCGGCTGTTGATATCGAGATTCGAGATCGCGGGGACCCGAAGTCGACATCGCGCTCTCAGACCGCAACAGCGCGTTCAAACTGGAACCTTTGTGCGTTCCCGACCACACTGGTCACTCGATCAAGGAGCCCGGATGACCGAGACCGACAAGTTTCCCGCGTTGGCACAACCCGACATGCGCACACCCGAGATGGAGATGGCCGAGATCGGTGCCGGTGTCGCGGCGGCCGGAGATCTCGACCTCGCCGCGGTCAACCCTGCGAATCCTCACCTTTTCAGGGAGGACCGGTGGCAGGAGCATTTCGCTCGTCTCCGTGCCGAGGACCCTGTGCATCTCAATGAGATCGAGACCGCCGGGCGTTACTGGTCCGTCACCAAGTACGACGACGTTCATGATGTCGATGGCAACTGGGAGGCTTTCTCCTCCGCCAAGGGAATCACCCTCGGGCCCCGAATCAATCCGGAGACGGAGCGCCAGATCCAGAACTTCCATTCCTTCATCGCCATGGATCCTCCGGAACACACCGACGAGCGCAAGACGGTGAGGGGCGTGTCGGCACCGAGCAATCTCCGTAACGTGGAATCGCTCATTCGAGAGCGCACGATCGGGGTCTTGGACTCGCTGCCGGAGGGCGAGACGTTCGACTGGGTCGACACTGTCTCGATCGAACTGACCACGCTGATGCTTGCCACACTTTTCGACTTTCCTCTGGAAGACCGGAGCAAGTTGACCCGCTGGTCCGACATCGTGTTCGCGGTGCCCGCCCCGGGCGGAATCGTTGAGACCCAGCAACAGAAGTTCGACGAGTTCATGGAGTGCGTCAACTACTTCGACAACCTGTGGGCGGAACGCCGAGCCAAGCCGGGGTTCGACCTGGTGTCGATGCTTGCGAACGGCGAGTCCACCGGAAAGCTCGGTGCGAGAGAGCACCTCGGCAATTTGCTCCTGCTAATCGTCGGCGGCAACGACACCACCCGCAACACCATGTCGGGAAGTGTCTACGGACTCAACAAGTTTCCCGACCAGTACGACAAGTTGATTGCCGATCCCGGGCTCATCCCAAAGATGGTCCCGGAGATCATCCGCTGGCAGACGCCGTTGTCGTACATGCGCCGCACCGCCAACGAGGACTGCGAGATCAACGGCAAGCAGATTCGGGCGAACGACCAGATTTTGATGTGGTACATCTCGGCCAACCGCGATGAGGAGGTGTTCGACAACGCCGACGAGATTGACATCGATCGACCCAATGCCGATCGACATCTGTCATTTGGATACGGAATCCATTTCTGCATGGGCAGTCGGCTGGCCGAGCTGCAGCTGCGGATTCTCTGGGAGGAGATCCTCCAGCGCTTCAATCGGATCGAGGTTCAAGAGGAACCGGAGCGCACCCTTTCGTCGTTCGTACACGGATACACGAAATTGCCGGTGCGGGTCACCCGACGCTGAGGTATCGGTTGCCTCCCATGGCGGCGACCAGGGGCGGTGGCTACAGTCGCGCAACTCTCAGGAGCTGCGATCTTAGATGCCATCATCGCCGACGGGTGAGGTCACGATTCTGTTCACCGACATAGTGAACAGCTCGCGCCAATGGGAAGACGACGCCGCCCGTATGAGACTCGCGCTCGCCGCGCATGATGCAATTACCGCCGAGGTTGTCGCCTCGGCGGGCGGGTCCGTGTTCAAGCACACCGGTGATGGTGCATCCTGCGCGTTCCCGGAGCCGTCCCAAGCTGTCGAGGCCGCAACGATTATCCAAGAGCGGCTGCGGACCGGAACGTGGGATCACGGAGAGCGACTTGCCTTGCGTGCCGGAATGCACACTGGTCGTGTGGACCCCACCGATGGCGACTACTTCGGACCCGTTCCGAATCGAGCCTCACGGATAATGCAATTGGCCGCTGGCGGACAAATCACATGCTCCGCGATCACCGCCAAGGCGCTGAGGCCCGACCAGGTGCGGTCCAACGGGATTCACGACTTGCGCGGCATTGGCGCAACCGAGATCTTCTCAATAGTCGATGATCGACTGGAGCCGCGAACCCAATCCCTGCACTCATCTGCGAACCCCTCGCATCTTCCGCGCCGTTTCACGTCGTTTCTCGGCCGGGATACCGACGTTGCCGCAATCGTGCGTCTCATCAACGAGCGCGGTGGAGTCACCACTCTGGCGGGGCCCGGAGGTGTCGGAAAGACGCGTCTCGCCATAGCGGTCGGCGAAACCATCCACGCCCGGTTCACCGGCGGTGTCCAATTCTGCGATCTCGCCCAAGTAGACGATCCAGATCACGTCGTGGAATCGGTAGCCGATGTAGTCGGCGCACGGTTGCAGCCCGGAATGGACATCGAATCCAGCGTGATCGATTACCTCAGCGGACGCAATTTGCTCATTGTTCTTGACAATTGTGAGCATGTTCTCGAACGGGTCAGAGCTCTCGTGATGAGACTCCTGCCGATACGCGGCGTCGTGATCTTGGCGACCAGTCGGGAGCCACTGGCTGTCCCGAGTGAGAAGGTATTTTCGGTCGCCCCGCTTGACACTGACGGCAGCGGGGTCGAGCTCTTCATCGAGCGAGCGAGGGCCCGCGACTCATCCTTCAGCGTTGATGAGTCCAACGAAGCGGCCATCCGACAGATCGTCATCGAGCTCGGGGGTGTGCCGCTCGCAATCGAACTCGCAGCCGCTTGGGCACGCGCAATGACCCCAGAGGAGATTCTGCAGAGGCTCCGCCGTCATCTTGGTCTGCTCGACGGTGGCGACAAATTCGGACCCGCACGCTCGATACGCGAGACCGTCCAGTGGTCGATGGAACTGCTCGAACCCGACGAGTCGCTGCTCCTCACGCAGCTCTCCGTGTTCGCGGGCGGGTTCGATCTCGAGGCGGCCCAAATCGTATGTAGCAGTTCCGGCCGAGTCCGCTCCGAGGATTTTCCGTTGCTGGTCATGGCTCTGGTCGACAAGTCGATGCTCCAAGTCGATACGTCCAGCTCGGTCAGCCGTTTCGGAATGCTCGAGACAATCCGGGACTTTGTCGAGTTGTCGCTCAGTGAGATCGATCCGGCCTCTGAGATTCGGTTGCGCCATGCGAAGCACTACCTCAAGATGGCTCAGACCCATAGTGAGTTGATATTCGGTCCGGCCGAAGGCGAATCATGGGCCAAACTTGACGCCGAGTGGGGAAATATTCGCAAGGCTCTCGACACGTTCGAACAATTCGGCGCAACCGACGACTCCATCGACCTGGTTCTTGCGCTGTCATGGTTCTCCACATTCTCGATGCGATTCGAACTGTTCAGCTGGGTTGGTGAACTACTACATCTCGATCAAATATCGACTCACCCTCGGTTCGTTGATCTCTGCGGAGCCAGAGCCCTGGGGCTCTATTTCACAGTCGACGCGGGCGCGAGCGCAATGGCCAGACGAGGACTTGAGGCGAACCCCGCCGATCGGATGGGGTTGTGTCGCACCGCACTGTCGGCGATCTACCTCAACAACGTTCACACGCCCGTCGAGAGCGGGATGCTCACCAGAGCCTGGCTGGAATCCGGACCGAGCGGAACTGCCAACAAGTTATGGGCAGAGTCATTTCGTGTATTTCACCTCTGTTCATATGAGCCAGGGGCCGACCCAAGCGGTCACGCCGAGAACGTCAGCGCCATAGCCCGGCAAACCGGCAGCCCAACCGCCATCGCTCTCGGATATTGGGCCGCAGGACAAGTGGCGGCTATCGAAGATCACACGGCAGCAATCGAGTTGTGGAAGCTGGGCCTCGACTGGACCCGCTCGCTGCCCGGCAACCAACTGCTCGAGCATCTTCTGCTCGGACTGATCGTTCACTACGAGGTGCGCTCGGGCGACCTCAGGCAAGTACTCGAGTTGTGCAGGTCGTCGCTCCAAGGGGCCATTCGCCAGCACTATGTGGCTGGGACGAGTCACCTGTTCGGAGTGACCGCGATCGCGCTGTGCCGCGCCGGCGATCCGGTATCGGGCGCTCGGCTGGTCGGAGCGATGATTGCAAATGGTCATCACCCCAGGGCCAATGCGGTGAAAGCGTTGGAGGACTCGCTGGGCGACAAGCTCCAAGGGTGCTTGGCTGCCGGACGCCCGCTGGCCATTTCAGTGGCCGCAGTGGACGGCATAAAGGCGTTGACGCTCGCTATCGAAGAGCTCGAGCTTCCAGCTCATCGAAGTTGATGATTCACCAACCCGTCGAGCACAACCCAACTCACAACGGTCGCTCGAATTCAGACTTCGGCGTCGACCCGATCATTGTCGGCGACACCATCGAACTCGCCAGCACCGCTGCCGGATCCGACATCCTTCTCATAACCGGCGAACCCATCGGCGACCCCGTCGCCATGGGCGGACCCTTCGTGATGAATATCGTGGCAGAGATCGATTACAGGCGACCGCGTTGGTCGCCATCCCCCCGCTAGCGTCACCGGCAACAACAGAAACCTATGAGGACACGTCAAATGGATTTCCTGGCAATGAACAAAGCGGTCATCGACGAGTTCCGCTCCAACGAAGGCGTGTGCTCCGGAATGCTCGAAGGCATGCCCATGGTGTTGGTCACCATGACGGGAGCAAAGTCCGGCCGCGAGCTCTGCTCGCCGCTTGTGTATTCGACAGACGGTGACGACATCATCGTCGCAGCGTCGAAGGGTGGTGCACCCGAAAACCCGAGCTGGTATCACAACCTGGTGGCCAACCCGAACATCACCGTCGAGGTGGGCACCGCAAAGTGGGAAGGCACCGCGCAACTCACAGAAGGCGATGAACGCGATCGGCTCTATGCCGCGCAAGCAGCCCAGATGCCGCAGTTCGCCGAGTATGAGAAAAGTGCCACCCAAGCAGGACGAGTGATCCCGATCTTCCGCCTCGTGCGAAACTGAAACACTCTCTCCTCGCTTCGGCGTGTGGCAATTCGGGACCTTCGACGCCGCCCATAATGTGGAGGTCAGCGCTGTTGGGTCGTGGAATGAGGTAACGGTCTTCTGTGGCCTCGCCACAACCGGCGGTGTTCTCGAGTGGCCCCCGGATATTCCGTCAAACAGGTCGAGGTGATTCGCAACACCGCTATGGACAGCCCCTCGTGGCCCGACAGGCACGAGATCTGGGTAGATGCGGAGGCCCAGGCGATCGAAGAATTGATCCAACGATGAGCTTCGTCAGTGACGGTTCAAATCAGATGGGTGTGAGATCAATCAATGGGCACTCATTCCATCAAACGTCCGTGATCGCCAATGCCGACGAGTTCCTTCTCGCGTCGTCCGATGGTGTGTTGTCGGTGAGCATCCCGGATCCAAGCGGCACCTTGATCGCTCTCGACGCGCAGTCGCTGGATTACCTCGGGAGGTCCCTGCATTGGTTGATCGGCCGCAGGAGCCGCTATCCCAATCGGATGAACCGGACCGACCCGAAAACCATGCATGCCGGCGATCCAACCGGTGAGCCGATGAAAGTACCCACGTAGGAGCCGGCGGAAACCGGTGTCATGTGCATCGTGCCCAGCACAGAAGTGGGGACCAGCATCACCGGCGGCGGAGTCTCCACCAGCGCCGGTAGGCCCGGGAGTAGGACTGATCCGAGCGATGCGAGGCCGCCGTTCTCCCCCACGATCAGCGAGAGCCAACCGGCATTGGCCAACGCTGGAGCGTCACCGACTCCACCGGTAACACCGAGATCAACGGTCATCGTTGTTGACTCAACCGTCCCGCACGTCGAGTTCAGATCAATCTGGAGTTGCCACGTGCCCGGCTCGGGGATGTCGTAGATCACGTCGTACGGCGCATCGAGGTCGATTGTGATTGGGTACCGAGCTGTGCAACCGTCGTGGTTGTCCCATGTGAGAGTTCCTTCGATCCGATCCGGGCTCACAGCCACCAACTCGTACACGGCTACACCATGGGTTTGACCTTCCTCCGTCTGGACAAGAAACGGTCGCTCCCCGCTGACATATGTGGCCGAGTGAAGTGACTGTCGTTGGGCGGGAATGTATTCATTGTCGGCGATCAGCGTGAGCGACCAGCCTCCGTCATTCGTGACGATCTCCGCCGGTCCGGTCGTCGCAAAGGTGGATCCTCCACTTGGGCATCGGGCACCGCTCAGGTACTCGGCGCCGATCAGCATCTCCAGAGTCCAGTATCCCGAGCGAGGCATCACCGATGCCGGCTCCCAGGAGGAGCTGTACATCGCCGCAGCCGGTTCGGTGAATGGAACTACGAAGTCGAAATCATCGGTACTGAGAGAAACACCGACTACTGGTCCGGCCGGAACAATCACGGTGCTCATCGAGCTGTCGAGATCGGCGGCCTCTCCGATTATCCCCTCCACACTCAAGGTCGAGAGTGCCCACGGCCGGCCCTCGAGTTCGGTCGGGACATCGACGCTGACCTCACCCGTCTCCGAGTTCCAAATCACCTCGACCCGACCTCCCGACCCGTCAACTGCGTATCCAACTCCGTCGATGTCAACGTTGGTGTCGACCGTGTTCACCTCCAGGTCCGCTGGCACCGCAGCCGTCTGAGCAATTACCGGTGCAGGATCGGGTTCGGTGGAGCCACATCCAGCTATGAGAATGGCCATCGCCACAAGCACGCCAACGCCGTGCCGTTCTCGCTTCATGGACTCCCATCGGCAATGAATGCAGCTCCGTGAGCGTCACCGCAGCGACCGCACTGGCACCACGACGGATCGGACCGGCCACGGAGTGTCACTCTCTGGCACTGCATTCTGGCAATGGGTGCATATCCTCCGCTGGTGTTCAGACTCGTTTCCGCGCTCGTTGCCTGCTCATTGATCCTTTCTGCTTGTGCCGCAGATGACCCGCTCGCTTCCGGGGACGCAGTGGTTCCTGAGGGCTCCGTGACAATCCAGATAGAGCGACCCACCCGCGCCGACATGCCATACGACGAGACTCCGGAGGAAGCTCGTGCGAACATGCCATGCCCGAGCGACCTTCCGGTTGACCACATCACTCCGGTGGGCGAACCGGCTATTGCTTTGGTCCATGTAGCCAACGTCCCTGAGGCAACGTCACTCGCCTTCGCCCCGGATGGAAGCGCATTCGTTGGTACGCGAAGCGGCTCGATCTTCAAATGGGTGGAGGGAAGCAGGCCCAAGATTGCGCTCGACCTCACCGACGTCACCACAACGGACCGCGATCAGGGACTCCTCGGATTGACGGTCGCCAACGGCTACCTGCTCGTCAACCGCACGGACCTCGACGATGACACGGTCATCGAGGCGTACCCGCTCGTCTACGGCGCACCTGAAATGAGCGCCATGATCGAGCTGATGAGGGCGGACCAACCCTCCAGGGAGCACGATGGCGGAGACCTCACGCTGGGGCCCGATGGAGACCTGTACCTAACTGTCGGAGACGGGGGCGCACAAGGAGGCCCGTTCGTCACTGGTAACCAGGAAGCTCATGCGTTCGGGTCGCTTCTACGATTTGAACTCACGTTCGACCCAACGCCGGCGCTGAGCGCTGCGCCCGAAAACCCATTCATCGGAAGCACTCCCGGCAGCGACTACACGTGGGTGTGGGGCCTACGGCACCCGTTCCGGACCTCATTCGACGCTGCCACAGGTGACCTGTGGATCGCGGATGTGGGCCAGCAGTGTGTTGAGGAAGTCACGATGCTGCCTGGGGGTGGTGTCGGCGGCGAGCACTTGGGTTGGAACGCGTTTCAGGGCAATCTGCCGTTCATCGATCAGCCGATCGGCCCACATGTTCCACCCACCTTCTCCTACGCCCATCGCTCGAGGTTCTGTGCAGTAATCGGTGGTCACGTGTACAGAGGCAACGCCCTGCCGGACCTCGCCGGGAAGTACGTATTTGGCGATCTTTGCCGGCAGGCCATCATCTCTTTTGATCCCGAGACCGGTGAGCTTCAGGAACTCGAGAGGGGGACGGTGACGCCCGTTGGGTTTGTATTCGGGCCCGGCGGCACCCTCTTTGTGGTCGATATCAACCAGGGAATATGGAGGGTGGAAACAGCGACTGCCGAGTAACCGCCCGCTAACGAAGGCCCACTAGCCGAATTCACCGGGCGACGTATCGGCCGAATCGCCGAGCCAGAGTCGGTCGAGTTCAGCGATGGCCTCAGCCCGCATCTCGATCGGAAAGCGGGCCCCGAGGGCGGCCTGCCCACGTTCATCCCATCGAGTGAGCAGGTAGGAGTCCCACTCCGCTCCCCCGTCTGCCGTCACTGCCGAGATCCGGTGTACCGCCAAGGAATTTCCACGCAGTGCGACGGACTCGATCGTTGCGGTCAGCCGACCGCATGCCACGGGGTCTGGCCACAGCTGCACCCCCTCGTCGACGCCCCGCCGCGAGTACCCGACAACGGGGCTGTGGTCGACGGTGATGAAGTCGGGCGCAAGGAGTGAGCCCCAGTCACCGCCTGCGAAGTAGCGGTCGCACAAATCACGGGCCAGCCGGTCGGCTGCTGTCCTCAGCTCCCGCTCGGGCCCGGCCATACCTGCGGACAGTTCCTCGAAACGGGTCGCAGCGGCATCGACATGCTGGACATCGAAGAGCGTCACGGCGCAGAGCTGCCCGCCCTCGTTGATCTCTTCCACCGCTATACGGCGGAACCCGGATGGCTCGTCGATCAGCTCGACCATCGCCAGCCGATCGCCTCGCACCGCCATCACGCGGCGGCGACCGACCGGATGTAGCTCGAACGGCTGCCCGTTCTCGTCGATGAGCTCGGCGTCGGGGGCGATCGCCGCGGCGATCCACTCATCCTCGCCCCGACGGAGCCACTCATTCACGAACGCCCACCGTTGGCTTGCCTGGTTGGCGAGCACCGGCTCCCTCTCGGCCATCAATTCGTCGAAGCGGGCCACGGCGTCGTCGGCCTGGTCGGCATCGAAGAGCTCCATCCCGGTGACCAGTCCGGACTCCGGGTCAACGACTATTAGGGCGATGCTCGGGAGCAGATCGGTGGTGCCTTCGGGCGCTGTGAAGACGAGTCTTTGCGCGGAGCAAGACGATGATGTGGGGTCGACCCGCAGGAACCGCTCGTGAAACAAGAGGGTGTCGCGGTCGACCATGGCGATCGATTCCAGCCACGCTCGACACGCATCGAGATCCATGTCGCCCCAACCCAACCGGCGGTGATCGCGCATGACAAACGCCGGGTCGTGGACCTCGATGTACGCGTCGATGTCGCCGACCGAGACCAGCTCGAGTTTCCCGCTCCCGGAGAGTGGCAGACCGTCTCGGTTTCGTTCGACAAACTGTCCCCAGCGATCTTCGGTCGGCCCATCCACGACCTGCCCTTTCGCAAACACCTGGTCACCCGTATGGGGTTGCTCAACAGCGACCGGGTCGACGGTCCCTTCCGCCTCGAGATCGACTGGATCGACCTCTGTCCCCGATGACGTACGTGTCGCGCCTAGAGGCCCGGAACGGCTCGAAGGATCGGTCAAGCTAGTCGGCAGATTCGCCGTGGCGGCCAGGACGAGCTCTTCGATCTCCAGCCAACGAGAGCCATGCTGGGCTCGCCCGCACCAACTGCAAAGTGCAACGGGCTGAGCGCTGACGTCTCGCTCCGAGTGGGTGTCGAGCAGCGATACTGAAGGCCGAGTTTCCTCGAAGACCAGAACGCACCGGAAGTGCACCCGGCCATCGGACTCCGGCGTGATCGTCATGTCGAACCACCGGCGGGCATCGGGGGCATCACCTGCACGCACGAAACTCACCCCCAAACCCTCGATCAGGCACCCAGGGACATTGTCGAGATTGTCGAGCCGTTCGCCGTCTGGCCCGGTTAGTGCTGGTGTGCGGTCGCGGCGCCCATTAGCGCGAAGAACGCACCGGCGTTCTGTGCCCCTTCGATGACCTTGACGTGGCTGGTTA
>CAZHMP010000014.1:0-20917 GCA_964533595.1 uncultured Acidimicrobiales bacterium
ATCTCCGCCTCGATGGCGTTGAGATAGTTGTAGAGCGTGACCCGACTCACACCCATCCGACCCGCCACGTCGTCCACCGCGCCGCGAAGCAGGAATGCACCCTGTTCATCGAGTCGCCTGACGGCAGCTTGCTTCTCGGCGCGTCCCATATCGGCCAACGAATTGCCGAACTCCCGCTCCACGGTTGCGACCAGACGTCCGATCGCCCCATGGAGTTCGGTGGCGCGCACGTATCCCACTATCTCTCCGCTCCACTCGACCGGAAAGTCTCCCGGCCGGGCTGCCCTCTCGGGAACGATGGCTGCACCCAACGCCTCGACGACCGGCCTCAGAGCTTGAAGGAATCTTTCCGGCGTGTCAGGCATCGTTGTTCATCACCCGAAGCTGAACGCTTGTCGCCCCAGATTCGAAACCGGCCCTCAGCAGACTTGGAAGCGCGTCGATGATCGACTCGAGATCACCGGACACCGTGGTGGAAAACGCGCCCATGTCGGCTTGTAAGTTTGCATCACCAAGCGCCGCAATCACCGCTCGCACGTGAGGGCCCGGATCGTTCTCCTTGAACGGTTCGACAAGAATCTCGATCTGTCCGTGGGCCATATTCGAAGCATACATGGCTGTTACCGCCAGCCTTAAGCCGAAACGATCTATGCACTTGGGAGATTGAGGCGGATCCTGGCCCTCCGACTTTGACATATTGTTAAGAATCACTGTTAAGATTCGCGTCCGTGATCGAGATGGTGTGACCACCTCGACGAGCCTCGGCTGCGACCGTATGACGCAGTGTCCGTAGGCACGAAGCGACAGGAGCCAAGCACATGACCGAAGCACGCACGACGGTTGTTGCCATCGGAGGACACGCTCTGCTCGATCCGTCACTCGAACTCACCGTCGCCAATCAATTCGCGGTCACCACCCAAGCCATGGAGCCGGTCGCCGATCTTCTCGAGCGGGGCGAACGTGTGGTGATGACCCACGGCAATGGACCCCAGGTCGGCTTCCTGCAGCTTCGATCAGAGCTGGCGAGCGACTCTCTCCACGAGGTGCCTCTCGACTCACTCGTGGCCGACACTCAAGGTGCGATGGGTTACATGATCGAGCGTGCGTTGCGGGCGACGCTTCGCATGAGAGGGCTTGAAAGACCGATCGTCTCCATCGTCACCGAAGTCGAGGTCGACCGGGACGATCCGGCGTTCGGCGCCCCCGACAAGCCCATTGGCCGTTTCTATGATCAGGCCGAAGCCGAGGCGCTCAAAGCAGACCACGACTGGATTTGGATGGAGGATCCCAAGCGCGGCCACAGGCGAGTGGTTCCCTCGCCAATTCCCACACGAATCATGCAATTGCCCACAATCGAAAAGCTGATCGACATGGATGTCACTGTCGTTTGCTGCGGCGGTGGCGGTATCCCGGTGAGTCGTGCCGACACCGGCCTGCTCCAAGGAGAGGAGGCGGTGATAGACAAGGACCGAGTGACCGCGCTTCTGGCGGTCCATCTCGATGCCGAACGATTTGTCATCACCACTGGCGTTCCCTGCGTGTACGAGAACTTCTACTCAGACAATCCGATCGCACATTCCGAGTTGTCGCTCGAAGATGTGCGCCGAATGGCAGCCGACGGCCAATTCGCCGCCGGGAGCATGGCCCCCAAGATGCAAGCTGCTGTCAGCTACCTCGAGGAGGTCGACGGCGAGGTCATCATCTGCCTTCCCGAAGATCTCGTGGCTGCGCTCGATCAAAAAACAGGTACGCGAATACATCGCTAAAAGGAGACACAGTGAGTCCAGTTGACCTTCTTCAATCACTAGATCAGACGGCATTAGACGCCATATACAAAAAGAGTCTTCTGACCACCCAGCAGTGGTCCGATGCCGATCTGGCAACGCTTCGGTCACTGGCCAAGGCACTGGCCGGTTTCGACCGTGCAGGGTTGTCCACCGCCCTTTGTCCCGATGAGTTGGCGTGGGCCGTGTTCTTCGATCAGTCCACCCGCACCAAGAGTGCGTGGAGCGGCGCATCGGCTCGTCTCGGCATGAGCCCGGTGATCGTCGACGGCTCGTCCACTCAGGTTTCCCATGGCGAAACGGCTGTCGAGACCGGCGCCATGCTCGGAATGAACTCCCACGCGATGGGTATCCGCCACGATCTGATTCTTGGCGAGGGCAACAGCTTCATCCGCGACATCACCCGAGGCATAGACGACTACCTGGCCGCAACCGACAACCCACGTTCAGTGCCGGTCGTCAACCTGCAGTGCGACGTCGATCATCCAACCCAGAGCCTGTCAGACCTGATGTGGCTTGAAGAGAATTTTGGAGATGTGGCCGATCGCAACATCACCGTGAGTTGGGCCTACTCGCCGTCATACGCCAAGCCGCTGTCGGTGCCCCAGGGCCTGGTCACGCTGCTCACCCGATTTGGTGCCAACGTCACACTGGCTCACCCGCCGGGCTACCAACTGATCGACGAGTGTGTGGATGCCGCGCAATCCAACTCGGCCAATGGCGGATCGTTCCGAATCGTCGACGACATGGACGAGGCATTTCGTGGAGCCGACATCGTCTATCCCAAGAGTTGGGGTGCTCACGACCTGATGCTTGAGAAGGTGGGAGCCAACGCAGCCGGCGACAAGGCCGCACTCGCAGCCATCGAAGAGCGTGCTCTTGCCCGCAATGCCGAATTCACCAACTGGATCTGCGACGAAGATCGCATGTCTCTCACTGCCGGGGGAGAAGCCCTCTACCTGCACTGCCTCCCCGCCGACATCGGAGCTGAGGTCAGCCCGGGAGTGATGGACAAACACAAGGTCAACGTGGCCCGCGAGGCCAACTACAAGGTGTACGTGATCATGGCGATGTTGGCCGGAGCCAAGGTTCCCGACATCAAGCGCCGACTTACCGAAATTGCTGAGGAGAAGTGAATATGACCAACCTTGACGCCCGCGTGGCCGAACTGAGTGCGCAGTATCTGCCGCTTGCCGCCGAGATTCTGAAGGAATGTGTGCGCATTCCGGCCGACTATGTCGATCGTGCCATTGATGATGGAGGCGATCCCGAAAGTGGACTCAGCAATCATGAGGGTCCGCGCCTCACCTACCTGCGCGACAAGATCATCGAGATCGGTGCCGTCCGGTCACCCGAGGACGTCGACTTCGATGCCTACGGCAACCTTGTTTGGTCGGTCGAGGATCCCACCGACGGCATCCCGCGCGCAGAAAAGCGAGTGGTCTACTTCGACGGTCACAGCGACACCGTGCGTGCATTGCGAGACAGCTGGGGAGAGAAGCTCGGCGGAATCGACTGCTACAACGGCATGGTCGATCCGTCGGCCATCGACCGCGATTACCTGCGAAATGAACTCGGACACCTACCCCCCGACGACGAGTGGGATCAGCTCATCTTCGGGCGCGGATCGGCCGATCAGCTCGGCGGTGTCGTGTCAGAGGTTGTCGCCACCAAGATTGCCCTCGAGCTGGCCAATGAAGGAGCGCTGCGCGGAGTGATCGTGCGGGCGTACGCATCAGCCTGCGAGGAAGACAACGACGGCGGCGGCCCCATGTACGTCATGCGCGAGGTGCTTCCTGGCGCCGGCCCCGAATTGGTCCCCGACGTTGTGGTCCTCACCGAGGGCACCGGCGATGCATACAAGGGTGCGCTTGGCATCTATCGAGGCCAGCGCGGCCGTATGCAGATCGAAGTCACGGTCACCGGACGCTCCTGTCACGGTTCGATGCCGTGGGAGGGACTCAACCCGCTTGAGCACGGTGGCGCGATCGTCGCCGAGGCCGCCCGCCGCTATCGCGATGGCGACGGTTTCCTTGATGATCCGTTCCTCGGTGCTGGAAGCCGCACCGCCTCTTGGTCGAATCTGGCAACTCCCAGCGATTGTGCAGTGCCCGACCGCTTCACTTTCCGCTTCGATCGTCGGCTCACGGTTGGCGAGGAACCAGATCAGGCCCTCGCCGACATCGAATCGCTCGACGCGGTGAAGGTCGCCCGAGACGAAGGCCTCACCGTCGACATCGCCGTGCCGACCTACGACCAGAAAACTTGGCAGGGCTACGTGCTCGGCAACGAACAGGTCTACCCGGGCTGGGCAACGCCGGAAGATCACCCTTCGATCAGCGTCGCCGAGTCGGTCTACAACGGGGTGATATCACCAAACGTGGTGGATGCCCCCGACGGTGGCCTCCGCACCAAAGCGCGCGTCGATCGTTGGATCTTCTCGACCGACGGCGTCGGCTTCCCGATCCGTACCGACAACGATTCGGTCGCGGTTCCGGAATCCAAGGAATGGATTCCGGCCGGCACCTACCACCATCCGGCGATGTTCGGAATCGGTCCTGGAATCGAACACAACACCCACAAAATCGGCGAGTGCGTCGACCAGCGCGAGCTTCGACTCGTGGTGGCCTTCCTCGCCCGATACCCGAGCGCTTACGCCGAAGCCACCGGCCGCGTCGGCTGACTTCCAGTCCGGCACTCTCGGGCTTCGATCAGGCTGATTCGTCGGCCCCGCGGAGCTCGAGAGTGTCGCTGAAATGACAGCGAACCATTCGGCCCGGTTCGATCTCGCGCCATTCGGGTTCGTCAGTGCCGCAGCGATCTTGGGCATAGGGACACCGAGTGTGGAAACGGCACCCGGAAGGCGGCTCGCTGGAACTTGGCACTTCGCCCAGCAGCGGGATGCGGCGCATTCCTCGCGACGGATCGATCGCCGGTATTGCCGAGAGCAGAGCCTCCGTATATGGATGGCGAGGTCGGCTGAACATTTGCTCAGTCTCTGCCAGTTCGACGAGCTGGCCCAGGTACATCACGGCAACGCGATGAGAGAGGTGTGCCACGACGCTCAGATCGTGGGCAATGAAAAGGATGGCCACACCCAACTGGGACTGCAGATCGCCGAGCAGATTGAGGATCTCCGCTTGTATCGACACGTCGAGTGCGGACACTGACTCGTCGGCAACAACGAACGAAGGGTTGGTCACCAAGGCACGCGCAATACCAATTCGCTGACGCTGACCACCGCTGAAAGCGTGGGGGTACCGGCGCAAATGCTCGACATTCAACTTGCATCGCAGCGCGATGTCGCGAACTCGTTCCTCCAGTTCGTCGCCTTTGCAGAGGTTGTTGACGATCAGAGGTTCGGCGATGATGTCGCGCACGGTCATTCGTGGGTTGAGCGACGAATATGGGTCCTGGAAGATCATCTGCATGTGTTGGCGAATGCCGCGAAGATCTTTTCCAGAAAGTGTGGCCAGGTCGATTACATCGCCGTCGAGATGGAATCCGACTCTGCCGCCAGTGGGGTCGAGTGCACGCAAGATCGATCGGCCGATGGTGGTCTTGCCGGAACCGCTCTCACCGACCAGGCCGAGAGTCTCATTTTCGTCGATGGTGAAAGACACGCCGTCGACGGCCCGGACCGTGCCCACCTCACGATTGAACATTCCGGCACG
Source organism: uncultured Acidimicrobiales bacterium (assembly GCA_964533595.1). GTDB lineage: Bacteria > Actinomycetota > Acidimicrobiia > Acidimicrobiales > Aldehydirespiratoraceae > SZUA-87. The sequence continues at coordinate 5,459 of CAZHMP010000014.1, forward strand.
TTGGGCGAAGTGAACTTCAAGCCCCTCGACATCGAGGATGCGGGTCTTAGTTGCCTGTGGCATTTGCCGCCTCCGTTTCCTTGTTGTGGAGGTGGCAACTGACGGAGTGGGAGGCCGACATCGCAATCGGGTCGGGCATTGTCACTTCACAGCGGCCGGCGATGGCTTGGTCGCACCGGGTATGAAACGGGCAACCTGACGGTCGGGCCAGCGGGCTGGGAATGTCGCCGGGTATGGCCGACAGACGCTCGTTGAGTCGATCGAGCCGGGGAATGGCATCGAGAAGTTTTGATGTGTAGGGATGTTCGGGGTCGGTGATGATGTCGTGAACGGTGCCGGTCTCGACGATCTTGCCGAGATACATCACCGCAACATCGTCGGCGATCTGCGAGATAACACCGAGATCGTGGGTGATGAAGATGATCGACATGGCGAACTCGTCGCGCAACTCACGTAACAGGTCGAGGATCTGGGCTTGGATCGTGACGTCGAGCGCGGTGGTCGGCTCGTCGGCAATCAACAGGCGGGGCTGACTCGCCAATGCCACCGCGATCATCACCCGCTGGCGCATCCCACCGGACAACTCGAAGGGGTATTGATCGATGCGTCGTGAAGGTTCGGAGATGCCGACACGTTCGAGCAAATCGAGTGCTACGTGGCGAGCCTCCTGTTTGGTGAGGTCGCGGTGAAGGCGGGCCGACTCCATGATCGGATTTCCGACTCGGTAAGTAGGTGCCAGCGACGACATCGGCTCTTGGAAGATCATGGCTATTTCGCCGCCACGAATCTGGTTCATTCGGCGATCGCGGCGGCCGATTTGGGCGATGTCGACGAGGCCGTCTGCCGTCGCCAACTCCATCACGCTTCCCGAGTCGAGTTTGGCCGTGGATGGCAACAGCTTGATGAGTGCCCTGGTGCAGACGCTCTTGCCCGACCCGCTCTCTCCCACGAGTCCGACAATTTGTCCTCGATCGACGTTGAGATCTATGCCATCGACGGCGCGAACATTTCCGTCGGAGGTACGGAACGTGACCCCGAGATCGCGCACCTTCAAAATGCGATCGGCGGAGCCACTCATGACGACTCCTGATATGGGTCGGCGGCATCGCGGAGACCGTCTCCCAGGAAATTGAAGGCCAAGATCACGATCACGATGAATGCTGCCGGCGCCAAGAGCCAAGGCGTCTGCTCGAGTACCTCGACCTTCTGCGCGTCCTGCAACAACACGCCCCAACTAACCGTGGGGGCACGTAGTCCAAGCCCAACGAACGAAAGCACCGACTCGGCGAGAATCATGTAGGGGAACTCGATGGCCAGCGTGACCACTATGTAGCTGAAGAAGGTGGGGAGCATGTGTCGGGTGACAATACGGAATGGGCCCGCCCCGGCCAGGCGAGCCGCCACCACGAAGTCCTCATCTTGAAGTGTGAGCAACATCGATCGGATGCGTCTGGCGAGCGTCGTCCATCCGACCAGGCCGAGGATTATTGACGTGAAGAAGAAGACCTTCTGATTGGACCAGTCTTGGGGAAATGCTGCGGCCAAGCCCATCACCAGCGGAAGAGTGGGAATCGAACGAACGACTTCGATGAGCCGCTGTATTAGGTAATCGATCCATCCGCCGAAGAATCCGGCGATGCCTCCGAAGATGAGGCCGAGGATGAACGCCGTGAACAGGCCGGCCAGACCGATGGTGAGGGAAGTGCGTGTGGCTACCAGGATTCGGCTGAACTGATCTCGCCCCAGCCCGTCGGTACCGAGCAGGTGAACGAAACCTGGGGCCGCTTCGGTTTCGATGACGGCGGGCTCGGACGCTGGGCTGTCTTGGGGCGGGGCGGTGACTTCGGGAACGACAGCTTCTGTCGTTGTGGTAGCTCCGCCAATGCCAAGTTTGAGGCGACCGTTTTCGTCGCGCTCTATCGAAGCGAACGGGTCCGACGAGTCGCCTGCAGTGTCACCACCACTCGTACCGGCATCGCCGCCGCTGGACGAGTCGGAAGACGAACCGGATCCGACGCCGGGTGCAGCCCGCTGTTCGACCGGGATCTGTTCGTCACCGACTCCGAACAGGTGAAAATCGGAGTCGAACAGCCCGAGAAAAGTCCACTTCTTTCCGTGCACGAACCATCTGATCGATTGGTTGGCATCAAGCTTGGACACCTCGAACGCGAAACCATCTTCGACCCCGCCCCGAACGGTTATCTGTGAGTCGATATGGGGTCGGGCCGGGCCGCCATCCCAAATCTTCACCAGTTCTGGTGGGCCCTTCAAATAGTTGGTGTCGCGTGCCGTGGCACCGTAGGGGGCCAAGAAATCGGCAAAGAATACGATCAAGATGTAGACAGAAAGAATCCCGGCCGAAACCATCGCCAGTCGATGGCGTTTGAATCTGGTCCACACCATCTTCCACTGTGTGGCTTCGGCCAGTTTGTCGGCATCAGGTGTGGTGGCCGGCGCCTTGGTAAGGGTGTCTGCGGCCATGTCAGCCCGCCAACTTCACGCGTGGGTCGACCGCCGCGAGAACGATGTCGGACACGAAATTTCCGAGCACATAGATCAAGCTCATGATGAACAAGATCGCTCCGGCCACCTGCGTGTCTTGTTCAAGCAGGGAGAGAATCAGCAGTTGGCCGAGCTCGGGCAGGGCCAGCACCAGCGCCACCACGGGTGCATCGGATAGCACGCGGTTGATGTCGAAGGCGAAGGTGGAAATGATCGGATTGAGCGCCTGACGTACCGGATACTTCGCGATGAGCCGCGTCTCGGGCACACCACGGGCACGGGCCGCTGTGACATAGAGCTTGTTGACTTCGTCGAGCATCATCGCGCGCACGGTCTGCAGCTGGAACGCCAGGTTGGCTGTGCCGAGAACGATGACCGGCACCCACATGTGTCGTAGCAGATCGAACAGTTTGGGGAATGACCAGCCGGCGTTCTTGTATTGGGGTGAGAACAGGCCGCCGACACTCGAGCCGAAGTAGCGGACCGATACCCACAACAGAATCAAGGCGAACAGAAAATTGGGCAGAGCCAATCCGATGTAGCCGACGCCGGTGAATGTGTAGTCGGTGATCGAGTAGCGACGCACTGCCGAGTAGACGCCGATCGGGATGGCGAGTGCGTAGGTGAGAAACAGAGTGGCGAAGATGATGATCGTTGTGAGCAGCATCCGGTCGCCGATGAGCTTGTTGACGGGCGTCTCGTTGGCGAGTGATTGGCCGAAGTTCCAATGGAAGATGATGCCGCTGATCCAGTCCCACCACCTGACGATGAATGGGCTGTTAAGGCCGAAACTCTCTCGAACGGCAGCGATTTCCTTCAACGTGAGCGTGGAGCCGCCCTGGAATTTCTTGGCCAGATAGATGTCGGCGGCGTCGCCGGCAGGCAGCTCGATGATCCAGAAGATGATCACGGAAACGACGGTGAGAGTGATGACCCCACCGACCATTCGCCGGAGCGTGTACCTGGCCATTTCTGCTTTCAACTCCTTTCGATTGCCGTGGGATTCGGTGCCTTGTCGTATGAGCGAGATGGCATCCGCCGGGCCCTTGACGAGCCCGGCGGATGCTCTCGATTACGACAACAGACTGCGATTGGCGAACCTAGCCAACGTCAGCTTCTGTCGAGGAACCAGGAATAGGTGTTGAATGGATATGCCCAGTAGAAGTCGTAGGTGTGGACGGTGAACTCCGGATCGTTTCGGAGATCGTTGCTGAAGATCGTCGGTGCGGGCACCGACCCGATCGTTCCGATCTTCCACAGGTTGTCTACGTGAATCTGCACTATCTCGCTCCCGAGCTTGTCGCTCTCGGGTGAACCAAGCGGTGCCTGCTGGAACTGAGCGACGAGATCGATCAACTTCAACACGTCAGCCGGCGGCTCCACAGGATCGACGCCGTTGTCGATTCCTTGGGTGAATGCCTCCCAATGAAGAGCCGGGCCCGGGTTGAAGAACTGTCCGAACTGTGGGACCAACTGATTTGTGGCGCCCACGATGAACGCACCAGTGGTGCCGTCGTTGGCCCAGGTGAGCATCTCCTGCTCGTTTCGTGCTGCCGACTCGCGGTACTCATCGGAGCTGACCTGCTTGACGTTGATGCAGATGCCAACATCCTTGGCATATCCGCGCATCAACTCGTGCATGTTGGCCGGCGATCCCTGGTCGGAGAAATTCAGGTTGATGTCGATTCGACACCCATCGCCACCAGGCGTGAGACCCATGTCATTCAGCAGAGCCTTGGCCCCGTCGGGGTCGTAGTCGATGAATGAGTTGAGCTGGTCGTCGCTAACGAAGTTGACCGTGTTGGGATCAGCCGGCGTCGATTGCTGGGGAACTCCCTGCCCGAAGTAAATCAACTCGTTGATCTCGTCGCGGTTGAGCGCCAGCGAGAACGCCTCGCGGAACCTCACATCGTTGAACGCGGCGTTAAGGGTCGGATCGGCGATGGCCAAGTTGAATGCGTAGAACACGTTGGTTCCGGCGGACGGAGCGAGTTGCACCGTGTAGTTGCCACCATCCTGGTTGTCGGACAGAACGGGGAATTCTGCAATGGTAAGACCCTGGGTCTTGTAGTCGACCTCACCGTTCGTGATGCGCAGATTGGCGACCTCACTGTCTTCGATGAACAACTCCGACATCTCGTTGATGTACGGGAGTTGCTGACCGGAGGTGTCGACCGCGAAGAAGTAGGGGTTGGCCACCAAGTGACGCTCTTCGGTTGACTCGTCGACAACGATGAACGGCTCAAGTGTGGGAGTCCACACATCGCCGGATCCGGTCAGCCATGGCGAGCCGACATCCTTCCAGTTGGACGGCGACCACATCTCGAGGATCTTGTCGGTGCTGGTGACCGAACTGTTGTAGTCGGGGTGGAACTGCTTGAGGAACTCATCGGGCTGGAAGAACTGCACGAATGTCGTGGCCAGAGTGCCAAGGAAGCCGGGGGTGGGGGCGCCGAAGATGAACTTGAAGTTGAGATCGTCGATCACCTCGATACCGAGAGGCTCACCACCGATGATGAAGTTGCTGCGAAGGTCTCCGGCGATGTCGCTGTTCTCGACGAGGTCCTCGAGCCAGAATCGGACATCCTCTGAGGTGAACGGCTCACCGTTCGACCATTTCATGCCCTCGCGCAAAGTGAAGCTGAGCTCCGTGAAGTCGCCGTTGAACTCGAAAGACTTGGCGACGTTGGGGAGAATGGTGACGAGGTCGGGTCCGAACCTGACCAGGTTGACGTGACGGAATGACAGGAGATCGGATGTGCCGGCCTCGTTGGCCCGCGACAGGCCGTTGAACGTGCCGCCGTATGTGCCAATTGCCTCGGAGGGAGCGATCACAAGTGGCTCGGCCGGTAGCCGGTCGGCCACCGCAGGCAGGTCACCGGTGATGTGGGTGATCTGGGCCGCGAGCGAGCCGATGTCCGGGTTTTCGCTGAACGACATGACGCATCCTGCAGCGTCTTCGTAGGCCGCCAGTTCGAACTGGCCTGGGTAATCGCCGGCCAACTCCGAGGCGGTCGTGCCCGTGCAATCGCTGGGCCCGGCGTCAGCGGTGGTGGCTGGCGCCGCGGCGGCCGTGGTTGTGGGCGCTGCGGCTGCCGCTGTGGTGGTTGTCGCCGCAGGCGTGGCGCTGTCTCCGCTGTCGCCGCAGGCTGCGGCGATCAATGAGAACGCGGCCAAAATGGCAAAAAGCCATGGCAGCTTGATCCGACTGGTCTTCATCAATTTTCCCTCCAGGTTTTGTTTCATCCGTGGCACACCGATAGGTCTGTCGAGATCAGCGAAGCTGTCTCCAATGTCCGGACGGCGAAACAGTAGCCAACGGAGAGTGAACATGCAGGAAACACTCGTCTATCGAGTGTTCCCCAACCTGATCCAAGCGCTGTATCCACCAATCAGATCCGACACGTCGTTGAAATCGCGGAGTCTCAGCACGCTGGCGGCCACGGCCGAGCGGTAACCGCCGGCACAGAACACGATCGTCGGGCGGCTGGTGTCGAGTTCTTCGAATCGTTGCTGGAGTTGTCCGACCGGAATCTTGACAGCGCCTTCGATGGTGCCGAGAGAAACCTCGCCGGGTTGGCGCACATCGACCAACTGAAGATCGGCAATGTTGTCGATACAAACGGCGAGTTGCGTGGAGGTGAGCCTGGAAGCCGTGTTGGTGCGGTCGGGGTGGGCCTCCATCGTTCCGTAGGGGTCGGCGAGGCTGCCCACGATGCGGTCGAAGCCGATTCGGGCCAGACGGGTCTTCGACTCGATTTCGGCGCCTGGTTCTGTGACCAGCACCATGTCGGCGTTTGGTTCGATGACCGAACCCGCGTACTCGGCGTATCGTCCCTCGAGGCCGACGTTTATCGAGCCGCGCAAATGACCTTGCGAGAAGACCTCTGCGTCACGGCTGTCGACGAGGATGGCACCGGATGCGGTGAGCTCGTCGACTTCGACAAGGGTGAGCGATGAGGGTGGGACAGTCTCGTCGTGCAACGAGCGGTCCTGTTTGTTGAGTGCCGCGTCGTAGGCGAAGTAGGCGGGCGCGGTTGTCTGCCCTTCTGTCACGAGCTCGATGAAGGTCGACCTGTCAGGCGCAGCCACCGCGTAGTTGGTCACACGCTGATCTCCGATTGTCGACCAGGTATCGGTGGACAGGTTCTTCCCGCAGGCCGATCCGGCACCGTGACCGGGATACACGCGGGTGTCGTCGGGCAGAGTAAGGAGTTGGCCATGGAGGCTGTCATAGAGTTGTCCGGCCAGTTCATCGCGGCTGTAGCCGACCGAGGTGAGTAGGTCGGGTCGTCCAACGTCACCAATGAACAAGGTGTCACCGGTGAGGACTCCGTATGGAGTTGCGTCGGACTCCTTTTCCCACACGACGATGCTCAGCGATTCCGGGGTGTGGCCCGGGGTGTGGCGAAACTCGAGGCTGATCTCTCCCAGCGACATTCGCTCACCATCGCCAAGCGGCTGGAACTCGTACTCGGGTGCGGCAACCGACGAGTAGGCGATCTTCGCTCCCGTGCGATTGGCCAATTCGAGATGCCCCGACAAGAAATCGGCGTGGAAGTGGGTCTCGATCACCAACTCAATGGTGAGCCCGGCCGCGTTGGCGTCATCGACGTATTCCCCAACGTCGCGCCGAGGGTCAACCACCACGGCACGTCCGGAGGATTCGTCACCGATCAGGTATGACGCCTGCGACAAACAGTCGAGGTAGTACTGCGTGAAAATCATTCCACTTGTACTAGCAGTTTTTGTGAGTCCAAAGTGCTGCTATAGCAGCACTTTGGACTCACAAAAACAGGGGAGGGAGGGCGTAGCATGCGCCGGCATGCGTGTGATGTTCGTAATTGAGGACGCCATGCCCAATCGGTGGGTGGGGCCAGAGTTGACTCCGAATCTCTGGGCGTTGCAGGCCGAGGGCGGTAGATGCGAGGCGGGTGGCGAGGCTGTCATGTCATCGGCCACCTACCCCAATCACGCTTCATTCGTCACCGGTCTGCAGCCCGTCGACCATCGGGTGATGGTCAATCGAGTGTGGAACGGTACCGAGTTCGTGGGGTCCGAATCCGTCGGTCCAGTGGGTGAGACGATCTTCCAGGCTGCGCGGCGTGCCGGAGTTTCCACGGCGGCTTTTCTGGGTGATCACAAGCTCGTCGGAGTGATGGGAGCGCGCGATGCCGACGTCCACTGGCCGCCCGATGGTGTCCGACCTGACGTGAAGCTCGATGAATTCAACTATGCGGTCAACCAGGCGGTGCTTGACGCATACGACTCGCATCATGTCGGATCCGACACCGTGGATCTGACCGTCGTCCATTTCAACGACCCCGATACGGCGTGTCACATCCACGGCCCCGACGCGCCCGAGACTCTGGAACGATTGCGACTTACCGATGGCGACCTCGGCAATCTGCTCGACCGACTCAGGCCGGAGTGGGATGACACCGTGGTGATGGTGGTGAGCGACCACGACCAGGAAACGGTGTGGGGGGACGGATTCGATCTGGCGGCGGTGCTCGACGAGAAGGGACTTCCCGGAACTGTCGAGCCCGAAGGCACAGCCGCGATCGTGATCGGCGGCCCGGACACGGCGACGCTGCTCGGGATCGACGGAGTCGACGGCGCGCTACCGATCGACGAGTCGGCGACGCTCGTCTGGGGGCCCGAAGGTCAGGTCTTTGGCGAGTGGTTCGACTTTCTTCATGGCGCCCACGGTGGTCCGAGATGCACGTCGCAGGTGGCAGTGGTCGGCGGCGGTCACCCAGTGGTGGCGAACTTGGCGGCTTCGCTCGAAAGGCGCCGTCCGTCTGCGATCGACTGGGCCCCCACGCTTGCCGAGCTTTGCGGGTTCGATTTACCCGATTCCACAGGTCGTTCGCTGCTTTTGTGAACATTTCGTGCTGCCAGGGCAGCATTCTGGGTTCACAAAAACGATGCGGTGGGGGTGTTGGGGTAGGGGTCAGGAGTGCTGGTAGCTGGTGGCAGCGTAAATCCGACGACTCCGCCCGGTCCCGGTTCGGCCCAGATTTCACCGCCGAGCGAAGTGACGAAGCCATGGGCGATAGCCAGTCCCAATCCACTCCCGGACCCGTCACGTACGCGCGCCGGATCATGTCTGGTGAATGGCGAGAATGCCACCGGCAGAAAGGACGGATCGAACCCAACGCCCTGGTCACGCACCATGACCATCGCCCCGGATTGACGCGATACCTCCACCACGACCGCAGTTTCAGCCGGCGCGTATCGGATGGCGTTGGCGACGAGATTTCTCAGCACTCGACCGATTGCCTCGGGGACGGCCGGCACAACGACACTCCCAGGCGTTTCCAACAGTAGATCGACACGACCTCGCTCGGCCACGGTTCGCATCACATCGATCGCCTCATCGGCCAACTCCGCCACGTCGACCGGGGTCGGGTCCACGTTGAGAGCGCCCGATTCGATTCGAGCAAGCAGGAAGATGTCCTCCACTAGCGATTCCACGGCGTCAAGGTCCGATTTCATCGAACGCAAGTAGCGCTCAGGATCGGACGCAAGACCGTCGCTCACTGCTTCAAGGGCGGCTCGCAGCGACGTGAGAGGGGACCGTAAATCGTGGCCGACCGCCGCGAAGAAATGTCGCCGAGCATCTTCGTCTCGTTGCCGATCACTCTCGGCTCGTTCGAGCGATTCGCTCATCTCGTCGATGGACCCTGCGAGCCGACCGACCTCGTCACTTCTGGCGACTCCGGTCCGTGCGGCGAAATCGCCCTCGGTTACTGCTTTGGCGACGGCGGCCATCCGATTCAGATCTCCGGCCAATGTCGACGAGACATCGATGCCGAATCCGATGGATGCCACCGATCCAAACAGCACGACCACAAGCACGAGTCGCAGATCGTGGCTGGAGAGAAACATACGATTCGCAGCGACAGCGAGTGTGACGCCGATAATCGCAGCACTAACCACAGACGTAACGGCCAAGGCGGTGCGGAGAGAACGAGCGCGCCGGGCGATGGTCACCATCACACGAGCGGCAACGATGGTTGTGACAGCGACGATTGCAAATACCAATCCGAGTTGCAGTCTGTCGTGGCCGTCGGGAGCCATGGTCATCTCGAAAACGGCCAGCCCGAGCGCAACGGAACCGGCAGCCCAAGTCACTAGGCGGCTCATGGCGTGAATCGGTAGCCCACGCCCCACACGGTGTGAAGCCAGCGAGGTGAGTCAGGGTCGGTCTCAATTTTTTGACGAATCCTGCGGACATGGACGGTGACAGTGGCGGGGTCTTGCCATTCCGCGGAAGAGTCCCAGACCTGTTCGAGTAGTTGCGACCGTGAGAACACCTGTCGAGGAGAACGAGCCATGAAGGCGACAAGGTCGAATTCGCGGGGCGTCAGTTCGACCGGACGTCCCTCCACAAGTACCTCGCGGCTTGATCCATCGACCACCAGATCCGGAAACTCCAATCGGTCCGAGGAATGGCTTTGACCCATGGTTCGCCGCAACACGGCACGGACTCGCGCCGCCAATTCCCTTGGGGAAAACGGCTTGACAACGTAGTCATCGGCTCCCAGTTCGAGACCGAGCAAACGGTCCGGTTCTTCGGCACGTGCGGTGAGCAGCACGACTGGCACGTCGGAGGTCCTGCGGATTTTGGACAGCACCGAAAACCCGTCGATCTCAGGAAGCATCACATCGAGAACAACCAAGTCGAAGTGTTCCGAGCTGACTCGTTGGAGCGCACTGGCACCGTCGGCGACCTCCGATACTTCGAATCCCTCCTCCTTGAGATATGTCGAGGCCACCTCGCGCACCATCGGTTCGTCATCAACCAGCAGGACGCGCGCCGCGAAGCTGATCGTGTCACCGGAGTTGCTCATTCGGGTCGGGCGCGGAACGGCCATTTGGCAATGGTAGGGGCGACAACGGTGTCGGTCAGGGGCGCCGCATCAGAGTTTCGAAATCGTTCATTGTTTCGACACGGGTCGGAAAGCTGCGCCGTGGAGCATCACCGATGTCCCAATTGGACATCCATCTCCAACCCAGAACGAGGTAATCATGAGACGACGGCGAACGCTGTTCGGTATGGCAGCACTATCACTTGCCCTTGCGGCGCCGGCCTTGGTGGCAGCGCCAGTGGGGGCGTCCGATGACGGCGACGGCGATCCGGCCACTTATCGGGTGACAATCGAGAATCTGACTGAGGGTCAACCGATAACTCCCGTGGTAGCCGCAGCGTCCGACGGCGACTTCCGGCTCTTCAAACGAGGACAGGCGGCATCACCAGGGTTGCAACAATTGGCCGAGAACGGCGGTGTGCCGGCGTTGGCAGCCGAGGCTGCCATGTCGCCCGAGGTCGACGCCGTCGAGGTAATCGGATCGGCACCATTACATCCGGGAGACACGGTTGAACAGATCGTGACGCTTCCCGATGAGTCGGAGAGGCTGTCCCTCGCGGCAATGCTCGTGTGCACCAATGACGGTTTCGCCGGCATCTCGCGGCTGCGCCTGCCGGAGAAGCCCGGGCGCTCAAAGTCGGTGTATGCGAAGGCATTCGATGCTGGTACCGAGGTCAATACCGAGCAGTTCGACGACCTCGTTCCACCTTGTAGCGGCGGCGCGACCGGTACGGGCATGTCGAACCTGGCCCTGGCCGAGAATGGTGTGGTTGGTCGCCATCGTGGGATTCAAGGCATCGCCGATCTCGTTCCGGAAGTTCACGGTTGGGACGGTCCGGTAATGAAAGTGACGATCGAGCGTGTGCGGGTGTTCGAGGTTTCGGTCACCAATCTCACCGGAGGACAGCCACTCACCCCGTTCGTTCTGGCTACCCACGGCGGGCGCCACGGGATCTTCCGTGATGGTCGGCCGGCCACGCCCGGATTGCAGCAGCTTTCCGAAAACGGAGGTGTACCAATTCTGGCCGCCGAGTTGGCTCACAGCCGCCGCGTCGGAACCGTGGCGGTTGTCGGCGCCGCGCCGTTCGGTCCGGGTGCGACCGTGATGTCGACGGTCATCGTTGCCGACCGCAAGGAGCGAGTATCGCTGGCCGGAATGCTCGTCTGTTCCAACGATGGCTTCGCTGGAATTGACGGTGTGGAACTACCCGAGGATGTCGGCGACAGTTCGACCTTTGATGCTGTCGCCCATGACGCCGGTACCGAGATCAACACCGAGAAGTTCGGTGACCTCGTCCCGCCATGTAGCGGCGGTGCTACTGGCACGGGTATGTCGAACCCGGCCCTGGCCGAGAATGGCGTGGTTCACCATCACGCTGGAATCACCGGTGTCGGCGATCTTGATCCCGCGATTCATGGTTGGAGTGGTCCAGCGGCGTCGGTGACGATCACCCGCGTCGGCTGAATCCACCAATCCCCGCTTTTCTGACCGCCTGGGACCGCATAGCGGTCCCAGGCGGTCACAGAAGCAGGCGTGTTTATGGTTGTGGTGATTTTGCGAGTTGGCCGGACTTCCAGACGTGCGAGACCCGGTCGGGACTGCCCCAGACGGATCGGTCGTCGAGGGGGTTCGCATCCATGGCGATCACATCCGCCTGCATGCCCTCCTTGAGTTGACCATTGTCGGGCGCTTGTGGCCCCAGCGTTTCGGGTCCTGTGGCTGTTGCTGCCTCGATGGCCTCCAGGTCGGTCATTCCCGCGTCGATCAGGTGGCGAATCTCCAGACTGTTGCGTCCGTAGGTGTCGCCGGAGACGAAGATGTCGCAACCCGCTGCGATCCGCACGCCCTTCGCGATGGCCAACTTCAGCGCTTTCTCGTGATGGCCAGCAACCATCAGCATCTTTTCGGCCACGTAGGAGGGAAGCGATTCGGTTTTGTCGACCAAGTCGTCGACCACAAATCTCGTCGGTACCAGCATTGCGTCGGCCTCGAGCATTGCATCGACTGCTTCCTCGTCCAGGTAGCTGCCGTGCTCGATCGTCTTCACCCCCGCTCTCAGAGCTGCCATGATCCCGGGTTTTCCGTGACAGTGTGCGGCCACCCAGCGTTCGGATCGGCTCGCCTCTTCGACAATCGCGCGAAGTTCCTCGTCGGAGAACTGCTGATGTATTGGATGGTCGACTTCCGAAACAACCCCGCCGGACGCACAAATCTTGATGAGAGCAGCGCCGCTGCGAAGATTGCGTCGCACCGCCCTCATCACCTCCGGAACGCCGTCGCACACAAATCCGACTCCGTTCGCATCCTCGAGTTGGTGGACCCAGTCGAGCGGCATGGAGTGAATGTCGGCGTGTCCACCGGTTGTGGTGAGAATCGCGCCGGCAGCGTGGATGTGGGGCCCCGGAATTGACTCCTCGTTGACCGCGGTTGCGAGATGGATTCCCGGACCGCCAACGTCGCGCACGCTGGTGACCCCACCGGCCAACGTTCGGGCCAGATCCGCGGTGGCCCGTGCTGCGGTGACCACTGGGCTGGTGAGAGCCAACCTTTCGAGGTCGACTACCGGCATGCCGAAGAAGTGGGCGTGGCAGTCCCACATGCCGGGCATGACGGCGGGAACCTCCACGTCGACAAATTCAGAATCCAGGTCGAATGCCGAATCACTCGGCGCCGATGAGCGAGGCCCGGCGAATCTGATTTGGCCATGATCCAACACAACCATTGCGTTGCTCACAGGTTCGCCTCTTCCCGGGATCATGAGATCGGCGATGATGCGTGTCGACATGTGTTACCTCGCTTCGTGAGGGGTTGGTGGAGTCTGTCAGGTTGCGGTGTGGCCGGATAACGCTGTGACCGCTCCGAGTCCGATGTAGGTGAGTCCGGCCGCGATCTTTCCCCGCTGGCCGGCATCCGCGGATGAAGACCCAGAGCGTCGACCTTTGGCTGTGTGGCCAACCCAGGCCGAGGTCAGTGCGTATGCCCCGTCGCTCAATAATCCGAGAACGACAAACCATCCGCTCAGGACTACGAGCTGGAACGTGGCGTGGCCGACGCGTGGGTCGATGAATTGCGGGACGAACGCCAGAAAGAACACGGCGGTCTTGGGGTTGAGAATGTTGACCACGGCAGCGTCGCGAAACACTCGACGCAGGTTGGGCGGGGTTGCTCCGACCAGAGGCGAGCGTTCCGCATCACGGGTGCGGTCAATTGATGATCTCGACGCACGAATGTCGAAGAGAGTCCTGACGCCCATCCAGATCAGATAGGCGGCGCCCGCCAGTTTCACCACCGTGAACGCAGTGGCCGATGCGACGATCAAAGCCGACAACCCCAGGAGCGCAGCAGTGATGTGGACCGCAGTGCCGGCGTGAATCCCTGCAACCGACACGAGACCTGCCCTTCGGCCATGACGTGAGCTGTGCGCCACGATGTAGAGGACGGCGGGACCGGGAATGAGCAAGAGAGTGAGCGCCGCGCCTGAGAACAACACGAGAGTTGATGCGGAGGGCATGAGTCAACCGTACGCGGGGTGTCGGGGGATCAAGTCCGAATTACCGCAACTCATGGCTCGATGCAGAAGACCTCTCCGCGGATCGCGAATTCGTCGACAATGCCATTGAACGAGACGGCGAGTCCGTCGACTGAACCATCAATCGGCCCTTCGTGCACGCCTCCCTGATTCCACGTCACCATCCATTCGTCGTTGTCCCACTCGAGAGCAAGATGTGTGGTTCTGATCGTTCCCGAGGCTCCGTCGCCATGAATCAGACAGAGTTCCGGCTCTTCACTCAAGAACAATTGGTCGTCAACGGCTACCTGGAGCCAGTTTTGTGACACTGGCAAAGGATCGAACTCGGTGATGGTTGCAGTGGGCTTCGCTGTGGTCTGAGTCGTTGTCGGTTCTGATGTGGTTTGTGGGGAGGTGGTCCCTTCTTCGGTGTCCGCCGTGGCCACGACGGTCGTGGTCGTTTCCGCAGCGTGCTCGACAGGTGGCGCGGACCCACCCCCACACGCGGCCACGATGACGACCAGCGCGGCGAGAATCGCCAACAATCGCATGAATCATTCTCGCGCCGTATCTATCCACCGACAAGGAAACGTCCTTGCCGCCGTCGAGAGTCAGCCGAGCAGGTCACGGACCACGTCGCGCCAGAGAAGGGTGGTGAGCCGCAACGATTCGATGTCGATGCGCTCGTTGTTGCCATGGAACCGGCTCGAGAATTCTCCAGGGCCGAGATCAGGCGACAGAAGAGCGGCACCGTAGGCGATCGATCCAAGATCGCGAAAAACCCTGGAATCGGTGAAGCCGACTGACAAGGAGGGGGACAGTCGGGCGGCCGGAAAGTGGTGTCCCACGGCCGTTTGGAGGCTGTTCCACAACGCCGTGTCGGTTCGGCTGATACTGGCCGGATCGTTCATCAGGGCTTCCACCTGCACTTTTCCGGCAAGGTCGCCGAGGGCATTGGCCAAGTGGGCCTCCACCTCCGCCGCCGTCTCTCCTGGAAGTGTGCGGACGTCGACATCGAGTGTGATCGAATCCGGAATGGTGTTGGTCTTCATCTCCGGCCCACCGTCGATGGCGTTGGCCGAGAAGGTTGTGTGGGTGCACGCATGAAGGAAGGAAGCGGAATCGGCGTCGGGAAAGGTCCTGAGGAGATCGTCGAGTTTGTTCTCATCGAGCAGAAGAGCAGACGTTTCATCGTCGAGACCAAAGGAATCGACCTGTTGCCGCCACAACTCGTGGAAGCGGGCCGGCGGGGAGTAGTCGCCGATTCTCTGGATGACCATCGCGGCCTTGATGAGGGCGTTGTCGCCGCGGTAGGGCCTCGAGCCGTGGCCCGGCGTTCCCGATATCCGCAGTCGCCGCCAGGCCACACCTTTTTCAGCGACGGTCACCGAGACGGTTGGTGACTCAGGGTCGCCACCGTGGAGGCCGCCGCTCTCGGTGAGGACGTGATCGGCGCGAATCACGTCGGGGTGGTGGTCGGCCATCCATCGGGCACCGTGAGCGCTGCCCGACTCCTCATCGGCCACCGCGAAATAGATCAGGTCGCCCTTGGGACGGAATCCGGTGGCCAC
>CAZHMP010000014.1:21017-22799 GCA_964533595.1 uncultured Acidimicrobiales bacterium
CATCGGCCACCGCGAAATAGATCAGGTCGCCCTTGGGACGGAATCCGGTGGCCACAAGATGACGGAACACGACCGCCATCGACGAGGTGATGTTGAGCATGTCGACGGCGCCCCGTCCCCAGATCTCGTTGTCTATGAGTTCTCCGCCGAAGGGATCGTGGTCCCAGCCATCAGGGTTGACCGGCACCACATCCGTGTGTCCCATCAGGCACAAACTCTCGGCATCTGGGTCGGTGCCGTCGATGCGAGCCACGAGAGACACCCGTCCAGGGGTCGGCTCGAAGCGCTCGGTCTCCACTCCGCCGCTGTGGAGGAAGCTTTCCAGCGCATCGGCATTTCGGACTTCTTGACCCGAGTGGGCTTGCCCAGTGTTGACGCACGCGTTTCGGATGAGGGTTTGGAGCAAGTCGACGGTTTCGGCCGTGAGAGCATCCGAGTCGGACGAGTGTGCTGACATGGCGTGATTCTTCCACGGAGACAGCACCCGGTGGAACCTGAGATGATGCCGACATGACGAGCACTGAACCCCAGTCAACCGACCGGGCCCGGCCTTGGCTGTCGGCGACCTCGAATACTCGGGAGACGACAATTCTCGATTCTCTGAAGGGCGCCGACCTCGGGTCGCTCGACGAAAAGCTTCACAAGTTGATCGGTCGCAACCGGGAGATTCACGAGGTCGATTGCATCAACCTCAATCCGGCCACCAATGTGATGAACCCGCGGGCGGAGGCTGCTCTGTCGATGGGGCTCGGCACCAGAGTCTCACTTGGTGACCCCGGCGAGAAATACGAGATGGGTCTCGAGGCAATGGAGGAAATCGAAGTCATCGCGGCCTCGCTGGTGAGGAGAGTGTTTGGATGCCAATTCGCTGAACTGCGAGTCGGATCGGGCGCCATGTCGAACCTCTACGCGTTCATGGCCACTTGCTCGCCCGGCGATCCCGTCATCGTTCCCCCGGCCACCATTGGGGGCCATGTCACACACCACAGGGACGGCACGGCCGGCCTCTACGGCCTCGAGATTCACGAGGGTCCGATCGACGCGCAGCGCCACACGTACGATCTGGATGGCTTGGCCAAATTGGCGAGACAAGTCCGCCCGAAGCTCATCACGATCGGCACGAGTCTCAATCTGCTTCCCCATCCCGTGGCCGAAATTCGCGAAATCGCTGATGAGGTTGGGGCCAAGGTGTTGTTCGACGCGGCACATGCGTGCGGGATGCTTGCCGGCCGGGTCTGGCCGATGCCGCTCGACAACGGCGCCCACATCTGCACCATGAGCACCTACAAGAGTCTTGGCGGTCCGCCGTCGGGTCTGGTGCTCACCAACGACGAGTCTCTGGCTCGGCGAATTGACGAAATTGCCTATCCCGGCATGACCGCCAACTTCGATGCGGGTTCCACCGCCTCCCTGGCCATCACCATGCTCGACTGGCTTGAGTATGGCGAGGGTTACGCGAACGAAATGGCGAAGTCGGCGAGCGCCCTCGCCGCGTCGCTCAAGGATCGTGGACTCGACGTGCATGAGACCGTCGATGGCCCCACCCGGTCGCATCTCTTCGCCATCGACGCTGCTCGATTGGGAGGAGGGCATGTCGGCGCCCTTCGTTTGCGGGAGGCCGACATTCTCACCAGCGCGATCGGGCTGCCTCCCGGGCCTGCAGGAGAGACGCGCACTGGTATTCGGTTTGGGACACCCGAGGCCGTTCGATGGGGGATGACCGAGGCCGACATGCCTGAACTCGCCGGAATCATCACTGATGCGCTTGTCGGTGGCGATGGA
>CAZHMP010000014.1:22899-43741 GCA_964533595.1 uncultured Acidimicrobiales bacterium
CGACATGCCTGAACTCGCCGGAATCATCACTGATGCGCTTGTCGGTGGCGATGGACCCCGTGCGGTCCTGCCTCGCACGCATGAGTTACGTCGAAGATTCTCGGAGCTTTGTTACGTCAGATCCTGAGCAACTCACTGCCACCGCCGGTTGGCTGCCGGTGACTTATGAGGTGGCTGCGTTCTCGAGGTCATCAAGGAAGCCGGAAAATCCCTTGGTGAACTGCTTGTCGAGCGCGCCACCAATTATCTTCCCGAGGAAGCTCCACCTGGGCACGTACTCGTAGTGAATCTCGACAGAGGTTTGATCGTCGCCATTGCTACGAAGTTTGAAAGCTGCGACACCTTGCTTGATAGGCAGCTTGGTTGCCGAGTCGATGTTGATCACCATCTTGTTCAACGGATCCCACTCGGCGATCGTTTCCTCGAGAGTGCCGGCCGGCTTCAGGTCGCAGTGACGGCTCGCCCCGATGCCTTCGGTTTGCTCGCCGGTGGCCCAGGACTTCTTTACCCCGCCGTTCCAGTCGGCGACGTTGGGAAAGTTCGCGAGGACGTCCCAGATGGCTTTGGAACTGGTTGAAATATTTCGTTGGACCGTGATCGAACGCATGGGTTTCTCCTCAGTGATCGGAGTGGGAATGAACGGAGGTCGTAAATAGTCAGTGCTGAGTCGAAGCGATCCGACTTTTGCACGGGTGATTGTATAAGGAGTGTGGGCTATTATGCACCCCATGGTCCAGAATAGTCAGGCTCAATTGGGACGGCCGCCCAAATTCGATCGTCAGCAGGTGATCACAGACGCTGCAGATGTCTTCTGGAAATTCGGATACGAAGGGACGACGCTCGCGAAGCTCGAGGCCGCCACCGGGTTGGACCGCTCGTCGATCTACAACAGCTTCGGAGGCAAGAGCGGCCTCTACGACGCAGCGACGTCGTCCTACATGACCCAGGGTGAGACCGAACTATTCCAACCACTCACCCAAGGCACAGCGGGAATTGCCGACATCGTCGAGTTTCTCGACCGACTGCATGCAATCCAGCAAGACGACTCAACTCCGAATGGGTGTCTGATAATCAATGATCTGTCCCACCCCGCCAATGACGAAACGACCGACCGGTACCTAACGCTTCTCCAATCAGGTTTGGCAGTGGCAATCAAGAGGACCAACTCGGTTGATCACACCGATCCGAGTCTCAACGAGGCGAGGATTGTCTCCCTGGTCTCATCGATCGTCGGGGTGAACCTTCTGCATCACCGAGATGCCACAGCAGCGGTGATGGTCGACGGGCTTCGCGACCTGGTCAAGAGTTGGACACGAGACTGAGAAGGTTTTGGGCCCGGCGCCGCCAACACGCCCTCACCTGCGGGGCGACAATTACACCCAGGCCTCGGGTCGCTCACGATTTGACTCGTTGAACATGGGCAACGAGTTTCGCCACTCGCCATCGTGGGAATGAAGTGCCGCGGCTACAGCGCCCGCGGTGGGAACAAGACCGATCTCACCCACTCCCTTCACGCCGTAGGGCGAGTTGGGCTGAGGCTCCTCAATGAGAATCACATCGACATCGGGCATGTCCTTCGGGCGAATTATGTCGAGGCTGCGAAGGGTGTCGTTGACCGGCCGACCATCCTCATCGCACGGGAATCCCTCACTGAGGGCGTAGCCGAGACCCATGTGAACCGCACCCTCGATCTGTCCCTCGCACAGCAGCGGATTGATGGCTCGACCCACGTCGTGAGCCGCAACCACGTGGCTGACAGCACCGGTTTCGGGATCGACTTCGACCAGCTGAGCGGCGTATCCGAACGTTGAGTGAATGATCGGTTCGGGGCTGCCATCACCGAGTTCCGTGGTCCAGTCGACGACGTAGCGCCCCTCGTACTCGACGCCGATCTCGCAACCGCCGGCCACAGCCACCCGGCAAGCATCAGCGACCGACCCGGAACACATGAGAGTGCCTCGGCTACCGGTGGTCTGACCGGCACCGAGATCACGAGAGGTGTCGACCAGCACGCGGATCCGGTCGGGATCTATGCCGAGTTCCTCGACCGCCACCTGACGAGCAACCGTGTGGACGCCCTGGCCCATTTCGGTCCAGCAGTGGCGCACCTCAACCGTGTTGTCGGCCATGAACTGGACGGTGGAAATCGAAACCTCGACCGCACCGTTACCCAAGCCGGAATTCTTGAGCCCAAGCCCTACGCCCACCGGCCGACCGGCGGCGACGGCCTTATCGAAGGCCGGTTTGACGGCATCGAGACATTTGCGAGCGCCGGCACTGCCGGCATCCATGCGTTGTCCCGGCCCCCAGATGACGCCCGGTGAAATCACGTTACGAGAGCGCATTTCCCAGCCACTGATGCCGACCTTGGCAGCCAAGCGGTCGATGGCACCTTCCGTGGCGAACTGCGCTTGATTGGCGCCGAAGCCACGAAACGCTCCACAAACGGAGTTGTTGGTGCGAACCGCCACGGCCTCGACATCGATGTTGTCGATGACGTACGGGCCACTGGCATGCCCGGCGGCTCGTTCAAGAACCTTTGCACCCACAGACGCGTAGGGCCCCGAGTCGCCAACCATGCGAACCTTCAAAGCAACGAGATGGCCGTCCCCGTCGCAACCAGCCTGAAGGTGAATATGAATCGGGTGGCGTTTGGTGTTGACCAAATTGGATTCGCTGCGGCTGAACGTGGTCTTCACCGGCCGGCCCAGCAACCAAGCGGCGAGCGCGGTCTGTCCCTGATTCGACATGTCCTCCTTGCCGCCGAATGCTCCACCGTTGGAGACGAGCTCCACCACGACCTGACTGTTGTCGATATCGAGTATGCGGGCGATGTCGTTTCGGTCGTCCCACACCCCTTGCCCACCCGAAAACACGTGAAGTGATTCTGAGGCTCCATCAGGGTTGAGACTTGGCACTGCGAGGGTGGATTCGGGCTCGAGGAAAGTGTGATCGACTCGCTGGGTCTGGAACACTTCATCGACTGTGTGCACCGATGATTCGAGGGCTGCCTGCGCATCTCCGCGAACATAAGCGGACTTGGAGAGAACGTTTCCGTCGAGCTCCCACACTGCCGATTCGGCGCTGTTCAGCGCGTTGAACGCGTTGGTGATCGGCTCGTGAACGTCGTAGTCGACGGCCACGAGTGGGGCTGCGTCGCGGGCGTGCAATCTCGTGTCGGCCACAACAAGAGCGATGACGTCGCCCAGATAACTGGTGCGGCCGCCCTCGGGAATGAACAGTGGCCAGTCCTTGTAAATGATGCCCGACCTCAACTCACCCGGCACGTCGGCGGCGGTGAGCACCGCTACAACACCGGGCGCATCCAGCGCAGCAGCCGTGTCGATCCTCAAAACGTCGGCACGTGCGTGAGCGGCAAGCACCACCGCACCGTGCAGGCAGCCGTCCGGTGCCATGTCGTCGATGAAATCCCGATCTCCCAGCGACAATTCGTCGGCTTGATACTTGTTGCCTCGTGAACCCACACCGGCAGACTCTGCGGCCTGGGGGCTGACGCCGTTGGCCAGATCATCTATGGCATCAAGGATCTTGATGTAGCCGGTGCAGCGGCACAGATGGCCTCCCAAATGACGCGACGCCTGATCTCGGGTAGGCGGTTTGTCTCGACCAAGCAGCGAAACGGTTCGCATGACGATTCCGGGAGTGCAGAAACCACATTGGAGCGCGCCGTGAGCGGCAAATGTTGAGGAGATACGGCCGCGCTCCTCGTCGCTGACACCCTCCAAGGTGATGATTTCGGCGCCTTCCGCCTTCTCGAGTGAGGTCTGGCATGCCACGCGGGCCTTGCCATTGATCAGCACGGTGCAGCAACCACATTGACCGCTGGGGGCGCATCCGTCCTTGGCCGCGGTCAGTCCGAGCTCATCTCGAAGTGCCGAAAGAAGGTGGGGATGATGGTCCCCGACGGTGACGGAATTGCCGTTGCAGTTGAATGTTGCCATTACGTTTTTTCCTTGTCTTTCAGGCCCCGATGTGACTGGAGTTCACCGGCTCGCGAGATCCATGAGCACCGTGAGGAGCACGTTGGCGCCGGCTTCGATGTCGGCCGGGCTGGTGTACTCGGCCGGATTGTGTGAGATGCCCTCGTGACTGGGGACGAAGATCATGCCGGTGGGGCACACCCTTGCCAGCATCTGGGCATCGTGACCCGCCCCGCTGGGCATACGTTTCACGGAGTGGCCGAGTGAACGAGCGGCGGATTCGACTTTGTTGATGACCGTCTCGTCGAATGCCACCGGATCGAAACGGGCCAACTGGCGGGTTGCCACCGTGACTCCTTCAGCCGCGGCAGCATTGTCGATGAACTCGGCAACCCGATTCTCGGCGGTGATCAGTACTTCATTGTCGGTGTTGCGAAGATCGATGGTGAGGGTGGCGGTGGCCGCCACCACATTGACCAGATTCGGGCTGAGTTCCACACGGCCCACCGTGGCGACCTGCGGGTGTCCGAGTTCGAGAGACAGTTCACGAACGAAAGCTGCAGTCTGGAATGCCACCAAACCAGGATCGTGGCGCAATGACATCGGCGTGGTGCCGGCATGATTGGACTGGCCCGTGAGAGTGACCTCGGACCAGCTGATGCCCTGCACACCAGTGAGCGCTCCGATGGTGAAACCCTCGGCTTCGAGCACCGGCCCCTGCTCAATGTGGAGCTCGACGTAGGCCGATGGAGGGGTGGCCGGCAGCGGGGCAGTGCCCAGATATCCGATGCGGTCGAGTTCTGCTCCCACAGACTTCCCCCAGATGCCGGTGATGTCGTGGGCTTCCTCGAGCGGCATTCCTCCCACGTAGACGAGGCTTCCCAGCATGTCGGGCTGAAATCTTGAGCCTTCCTCGTCGGTGAAGAAACCGACCGCGATGGGCCTATGGGGCACAACCCCAGCGGTGCGTAGGGTCTCTATTACCTCGATTCCGCCCAACACACCGAGATTGCCGTCGTAGCGGCCTCCCGTGGGAACGGTGTCGATGTGGGATCCACACATCACCGCGGGTCCATCGATTTCGCCGGGAAGTGTGGCCACTACGTTTCCGACACCGTCAATCGAGATCTCGAGATCGAGGTCGCGCATCCAAGAGACGACGAGGTCGCGCCCGGCCTTGTCGTCGTCGGTCAGGGCCAAGCGTGAACAACCCTCGGTTCCCTCGATTGGATTGATCTCCGCGAGAGCCGCCAGTCGGTCGAGGAGACGGCTGATATCTATCCGAAGGTCGGAGCCAAACGAAGTCACCGCGTATTGTAGGCGACAGGCTGGGCGTGTGGGCAAGCGCGGAACCTAGTGTGTGCGTTGTGAGAGAAAACAGTGACAACCCAGCCGGCCAGACCGCAGATCTGCTGATCCACGATGCGGAGGTTCTCGCAACCGTCGATGACCACAGAACCGAGATACGTGGCGGCTGGGTGGCTATCCGCGATGGGATCGTGTCGGGGGTGGGCGGGCCGGCCGATCCGCAACCCCGTGCCGCCAATCGAATGGATGCGTCGGGCTGTTTGGTCACACCCGGCTTGGTCAACACCCATCACCATCTCTACCAGAACCTCACACGTGCCTACGGTCCAATGACGTCGGCTCCGTTGTTCGGATGGCTTCAGTCGCTCTACCCGCTGTGGACTGCGGCGCTTGACGAGGAGGCGGTCCATGTGGCGGCATGGGTGGGTCTGGCGGAGTTGGCCTTGAGCGGCTGCACCACCTCCAGCGACCATCACTACATCCACCCGACGCGCGCCGGTGATCTCCTCGGAGCTGAGATTGATGCGGCCACCGACATTGGGATGCGTTTTCACCCGACCTATGGGTCGATGAGCCTCTCGGTGAAGGATGGCGGTCTGCCTCCGGACGATGCAGTGCGCGACGAGGACGACATTCTCGCTGAGTCGGAAAGACATGTGGCGCGGCACCACGATCGCTCCCACGGCGCGATGGTGAGGGTGGCCCTGGCGCCCTGCTCGCCGTTTTCGGTCACTCGCGATCTGCTGGTTCGAAGCGCCGAGCTGGCTGAACGTCTCGATGTGAGACTTCACACTCACTTGGCCGAAAATGCAGAAGATGACGATTTCTCGATCGCCAGTTTCGGGATGAGGCCGGTTGACTACTACGAGGATGTTGGATGGCTCAGCGACCGTTCCTGGGGTGCGCACGTGGTTCGGCCCGATCCGGATGAGGTCCGACGCTTGGGAGCGGCCGGTGTGGGCGTGGCACACTGTCCGAGCTCCAACATGATCTTGTCGTCCGGAATCGCGCCGGTGGTCGATCTTCGCAAGGCCGGGAGTCCGGTAGGGATCGGGTGCGACGGTTCCTCCTCGGCCGACAGCGCCTCTTTGTGGCAGGAGGCCCGTCTGTCGATGCTGGCGGGCAAGCTCAAGTCGGGTGCCGATGCCATGGCAGCCAGAGACAGTCTCGAGATCGCGACGCGCGGAGGCGCGGGTTGTCTCGGCCGTGAGGGCGAAATCGGAGAGCTCTCCGTCGGCTCGGTGGGCGACGTGGCGGTGTGGCGCCTCGATGGGCCGGTATTCGCCGGCGTGCTCGACGATCCGATCGAGGGATGGCTGCGATGCGGTCCGACCAGTGCGTGGCACACGATTGTCGCGGGCAAGCCGGTGGTGAAGAACGGACAGATCGTTTCCGACAAGCTCGACAGCATGCTGCGTGATCACAAGAGAATCAGCCGCCGGTTCCAGCCGGCCTGAGAAAAGGAGAAGCTGATGCCAGGTGACTCTCATGTCCGGTAGCGAGGTTCCGGCTGGGTGGTATGACGACCCCCATCACGTGGCCGACCTTCGCTGGTGGGACGGCTCGCAATGGTCCGAACACACCAGCGCCGCACCATCTGCGGCAGTGGCAGCTCCACCAGCCGACGCAGCCGATTTGGCGCCTGGATCGCCGCCGCCACCTCCCGCCTCCACCGTTCCTGTGGCCCCACCAGACTCGTACTACTCGTCGCCGATTCCGACCGGAGCGGTCGCTCCAACTGGTGCCACGGCTGGGTCATCTCGGGGAGTCGCGGGGTTGGTGGTTGCGGCTGTCGCGGCGTTCGCGGTGGCCGCGGCCGGCGGGTTCTTCCTTTATCGACTCCTCATCGACTCTGACTCAACCTCGACTTCCAAAATCGAAACTGCTGCGACAGTCGAGGATGTCGCGGATGCAGGAAGCGCCTCTTCCAGCGATTCAGCGTCCACCGACGACGCATCTTCTGGCGATTCCACGTCCAATCCGTCGGCATCCGACATATTCGAGGCAGCTCAGACTGAATCGTCGGTGGGCGATGATCAGATGAACTTTCTCGAATCGGTTGGGTGGTATTTGGATGACATTCCTCCGGTCGTGTTCCATCCGGATCAGCTCAACCCGACAGTGGCCGACACAATCGAAATCGATGTCGACATTGACACGTTTGTGTTCGTTGGCGGGAATCTCTGGGTATCCGACAGAAGTGACTTGCTCACCGTTATCGACCCCGGGTCGCGACAAGTGGTCGACACGATCACCATGCCGTCGAGCGTGGAATCGATCCAAGCGATCAATGGTGAGTTGTGGGCTCTGGGTGACGTAGACCAGCAACTGCGAATAGTCGACCCGGCCTCGCGAACGATCACCGACACGATTGACCTGGGGACACAACCAGACGACATATCGATCGGCTTCGGCCGAGCGTGGATTACCAATTACGACGATCAATCCGTGACGGCAATCGATATGGATTCCCACCGGGTTGAGGCCACCATTCCGCTCGGTGTGAGTCCGAATGAGGCGCAGGTAGTCGGAGATCGGATGTGGATCGGCGTCAGCGAGGAAACCTCGGTGGTGGTCGTTGATCCGTCGACATTGAGTGTCGAGAAGACGATCCCCCTCCCGGCTGATCCCCTCCTGAAACTTGTGTTCGACGGCAAGGTGTTCTTTACGAGCTGGAACGACACCAATCTGCGTGCCGTCGACCCGAACTCGGGAAGCGAACTCGCGGCCATTCCGCTCGGGGGAGGTTCATTCCTTCCGGCCATGGCGCGAGGGTCGTTGTGGGCGCCCGTGGCGGACACGGCCGAAGTCGTCGTGATCGATCCCGCGTCGTTCGACGTCACGTCACGAATACCCATCGACGCCGCCGAGCCGAGTGTGGCGGTTGGCTTGGGAGACACCGTGTTGGTCTTTGGGTCGGACAAGCTGGTGATGCTCGACGCGCGATCGCAGGAGGTCGTGTCCACTGTGGGCGTGTCGTCCGCCGCCGAAATGGCCTTCGGTGGTGGCTACATGTGGATATCGGATTCCGACACGTCGATGATCAGCGTGATTGATCTGGGCGGCGGCTGAGCGCCGCGAGCACGCGGCTGGGGGTAAGGGGGAAAGCGTCGAACCAGATCCCGGTGGCATCGTGGACCGCTGCTATCACCGCTGGTGCGTAGGTGATGTAGGGCATCTCAGCCATACCGCGCGCGCCGTAGGGACCAAGTGGGTCGGCGAGTTCGAGGATGACACTGTCGACCACCTCCGGCACATCGCCGATCCCCGGAATGAGGTACGAGGAGAGACGGGGAGTGGTGATGTGGCCTGCCTCGATCTGGAGGTTTTCGCTCAGTGTGTAACCGTGAGCCTGAACAACCGCCCCCTCGATCTGGCCACGGACCAGCGACGGGTTGATGGCTTTGCCGACATCGTGTGTCGACACGATGCGATCGACTCGGATTTGTCCGGTGCCGAGATCCACTGACACTTCCGCCTCGGTGGCCATGTAGCCATACGAGAAATTCGGGGCACCGGCTCCGGTGTCGGCGTCGAGCGCCTCTGTTGGCGGCGGAATGTAGCGGAACTTGCCGATCGCCGGCCGTTGCCCGTCGCGCCACGCTTTGTCGGCTTCCTCGGCCGCACCAAGGATCGAATTGCCGGCCATGAAGGTGAGCCGTGAGGCCGAGGCAGAACCGGAATCTCCGCTGGTGGATGTGTCGGAGAAGTGACCGGTGACCAACTCGAGGGGCAGCCCCACGGCATCGGCGGCGATTTGGCGAAATGCCAGATGGGCGCCCTGTCCCACATCGGACCCGCCGTGGAACAAGTCGGCCCGTTCCGGAAAGTCGCCATCGCCGTGCAGGTGAATCTCGGCGTCGCAGCGCTCGGGCGCACCGAAGGAGAACCCCACGTTCTTGTAGCCGGCTGCGAAGCCGCGGCCGGTGACCACCGAAGTTGGATCTGATGGCAGTGAGACGATCGGATTGAATGGCGCAGCCTCGCGCAGCGGTCGATCCCAGCCGCTGCGCTCCACGCATGCATCGATCACCTCTGTGGTGGTCACTCCGACCGGTAGCACCGTCTGGGTGATACCGACATCGCCGTCGTGGAGGGCGTTGCGCCTCCGAATCTCGGCCGGATCGATGTCGAGGGCGTCGGCGAGTTTGTTCAGCTGACATTCCATGGCGAAAGCACCCTGGGGGCCGCCAAACCCTCGAAACGCCCCTCCGGGCACGTTGGTTGTGTAGACGGCCTGGCTGTGGATCTTGGCGTTGGGAACTCGGTAGGGGCCGGCCACCGAGAGGTGTGCATTGCCCAGCACCTTGTTCGACGTGTAGTTGTAGCCGCCGGCCTCGAGTGTGACGTCGGCCTCCAGTGCGGTGATCATGCCATCCGACGTTGCCCCCAGCCGGGCTTTGATCCGGCCTCGGTGACGCTTGTGGTGGCCAACAATCGACTCTTCTCGTGACCAGCGGCAATGCACGGGACGATGCTCGCCTCGCTCCGCCAGCACCTTTACGGCGAGAGCCAACACGATCTGAACCGACATGTCCTCTTTGCCACCGAACGCGCCACCGATCGTTCGGTAGATGACCCGAACCTCTTCGTCGGAGATGTCGAGTGCGTGTGCGATTTGTTCACGGTCCTCGTAGGTCCATTGGCCGGTGCATTCAACCGTGATCCGGCCCTCGTCGTCGAGGTAGGCGGTGCCGGATTCGGTCTGCAGAAAGGCATGTTCCTGGTAGGGCACTTCGTAGGTTGCCTCGATCACCACATCAGCGTCGGACCAACCTCTCTCCATTTCTCCCTTGCGAATGTTGAGATGGTGGTAGGCGTTGGTGGCGAGTCCGTTCTCGGGGTGCAGCATCGTGGCATCGTCGGCCAGAGCTTGGTCGATGTCGTCGACTCGGGGAAGGTCTTCCCACTCGGCCCGGATGGCAGCCGATCCAAGTCGGGCGGCGGCCTCGGTGTCGGCTACCACCAGGGCCACCTGGTCTGCCTCCCAGCGACTTATGGCGCCGTCGACCGCAGCTCGGCCGGTGTCGACGGGTCCCACGAACACCGGTTGATCGAAGAGCGTGAGCCCGTACTCGTTGACAGGAACGTCGGCGGCAGTGAGCACCGCCACCACTCCCGGAGAGTTCTCTGCTGCCGATGTGTCGAGGGCGACGATTCTGGCGTGAGGTCGATTGGTGAACACCACCACAGCGTGAAGTGCGTCGGGCGGCACGGCGTCGGCGGGATAGCGGGCCGCGCCCACCACCTTGTCGGTGGCGTCGTGACGAAGCGGGGCTGAACCCACGCTGGTGGGGTCGTGTTGGGTGGCGGTCACGGCTGACCTCCCGCATCGGCGGCGGTTCGGACTGCTTCGATGATCGGGTAGTAACCGGTGCAGCGGCACAAGTTTCCGGACAGGCCGAGCCGGATCTGATCGTCGTCGGGAGAGCCAACTTCATCTATGAGCGTTGAGCCCGAGACCAGGAATCCCGGAATGCAGAATCCGCATTGCACGGCGAACTCGTCGATGAACGCTGTCTGGATCGGATGAAGCACGGAGTCTTCCGATGCCAGTCCTTCCACGGTGACGACCGTGCTCCCTGCGGCCTGGGCCGCTGGAACCATGCAACTCATCACGGCTTGGCCGTCGAGGCGAACGGTGCATGCACCGCATTCGCCTTCGGCACAACCCTCCTTGGTGCCGGTAAGCGGCCCGGCCCCTCCAGCGTCGGAGGCCTGGTCGCGCAGCCAGTCGAGCAGGTTGCGCGAGGCGGCGCCCGCTGCAGTGACCGGATTTCCATTGACCGTCACGGTGATTGGCGTGGTGTCGTCAACCAAGTCGGGCGTGGATGGAGCGGCAGGGGAGCGCTGCGCATCGGCGAGACAAGGCGGATCCGGCTGCCACATCTCGGCCTGACGGTTGTCTCGCAAGGTGGCCAACGTGCGGGACGTGATGGTGCGAATCGTCTGCTTGCGGTAGTCGGCGGTGGCTCTCACGTCGTCGATCGGCCGAACCGCCGAGGCGGAAGCTTCGGCCGCGGCGGCGATGGTGGCGTCGTCGAGGCGATGCCCCACCAGCGCCTCGGTCACCGAGGGCAACAACACGACTCTCGGGGCGACACTCCCGGCTGCGACTCGGGCCTTGGTGACGGTGCCGGCGCCGTCTATCCCGATGACAATCGCCATGTGGATGACGGATATCGCCTGCGCGCGTCGCAGTCCCAACTTCACCCACATTCCCCTCGAGCCGGCCGCCATGCGGGGAATGGTGATGGTGGTGAGCAACTCGCCGGTTTCAATCACGGTGGTGCGGAATCCGGTGAAGAACTCGTCGATCGGAATCTGGCGAGTGGTCACATCGCCGGAGTCGTCGAGACGGGCAAGTGTGATTTCGGCTTCGAGAGCGAGCAGGGCGGAGATCGTGTCGTTGGCCGGACTGGCTGTGATGATGTTTCCCGCGACGGTTGCGCGGTTGCGTAGTTGAGGCGATGCCACTTCCAAGCAGGCCTGGGCGAGGGGGAGCGCGTCGCCGAGGATCTCCGATGAGCGGACCACCTGGTTGTGTGTAACCATCGCGCCGAGGGTGATCGAATTGTCGGTGGCAAATATCTCGTCAAGGCCCGAGATATGGGTGAGATCAACCAGCTCCACCGCTTCTCCCGGGCCCCCGCGGTGAAGATCCAATAGGAGGTCGGTCCCGCCCGCAACAGGCTTCGCTTCGGGTCGTTCGACAAGTATCCGGAGTGCCTCGGTGAGGTTCGAGGGCCGGTGAACGGCGCGCACATCACGACCGGTGCGTTGAACCGGATGCAGTAGAGATTGATCCATACCGCCATTGTTGCCGATCAGCCGGTGAAAGGTCGGATCGATCATCCGAGCGCCGCGATGCCGAGAGCACAGCCGTTACCATTTCAACTGTGAACGGCACTGATGACCGCAACGAGATGAATCTGAGTGGAGTCGAATCCGACCTCGATTCTGTGCAGGAAGCGCTGGCCGCCGTTGATGCCGACGACCTCGACAAGGCCGAAGCGATCGCCGCTTCGCTCACCGAGTCCGACTCGGGAGCGCCGGCGGAAGAACTGACCAACGAGGACTGAACGCCGACTTGGCATCGCCGATCGGCGGGAACATCTGGCGCGAACAGCCCGGATCATCCGGCTAACGGTTCGCCGGGCCCTGCATTGGGTGATGGTGAAGGCGCGGGGTGTGGCTGCCGACGAGGCCAGAAAGGCCGAACTCGACGAGGGATTCGCTATCCGCACCGCCGAGGACGTTGCTCGTGAGCTGGGGCAAATGAAGGGGGTGGTGATGAAAGCCGGGCAGATGCTGTCGTTCATCCTCGATGGTCTTCCTCCGGAGGCCCGCCGCACGCTCGAGTCCCTGCAAGCCGATGTCGAGCCGATGGCACCCTCGCTGGCCGCGGCAGTCGTGGAATCCGAGCTCGGAGCCCCTCCCGAGGAAGTCTTTCTCGATTGGAACCCAATACCTGTGGCGGCAGCGTCGATCGGGCAGGTGCACAGGGCCGTGACCAGGGACGGGAGGGTGGTCGCGGTGAAGGTGCAGTATCCGGGGCTCGACAACACCATCGGTTCGGATCTCGACAACGCGGAAATGATCTACCGGATGGTGTCGACAGTGGCGCTCAAGAGCCTCGACGTGAAGGGGCTTGTCGATGAGTTGCGGGAACGAATGTCCGAGGAGCTCGACTATCGCCTCGAGGCGACGTGCCAGTCAGAATTTGCCGAACGGTACCGCGGCCACCCCTTTGTGAGGGTGCCCGACGTGATACCTGACTACTCGAGCCGACGAATCCTCACCAGCGACTGGGTGGACGCCATGACTTGGGAGGAATTCCTGGCCGAGGCCGGCGATGCAGAGCGGCAGCGTGCCGCCGAGGTGATATTTCGATTCGTGCAAGGAGCCATCTACCGGGTGGGTGTCTTCAACGGCGATCCGCACCCTGGCAACTATTTGTTCGGCCACGACGGATCAGTCACGTTCGTCGACTTCGGGTTGGTGAAACGCTGGGCACCCGGCGAATTCGAGTCGCTCAACTCGATCATTGATCCGCTGTTCAACCGTGACGCTGAAGGCCTGGTGGCCGAAATGGAGGCGTCCGGGTTTCTGCTGCCCGGCCATGGGCTCGATCCAAAGAGCGTGGCCGACTATTCATCGGCGCCCTACACGCCCTATTTCACGGATACCTACACGTTCACCGAAGACTTCACACAGGGAGTGATCAAAGGTCTGTTGGAGGTCGGCGGTCCGAACTCTGAAGTGATGCACGCACTCACCATGCCGCCGTCGTTCGTGATCCTCGACCGAGTGGTGTGGGGTATGAGCGCGTTGCTCGGCCGCCTCGGCGCCCGAAATCGATGGAGAAAGATCCTCGATGAATACAGGGTGGATGCCCCGCCGATCACACAGCTTGGGCTGGCTGAGCGGGAGTGGCTGCAGGCCCACGGTCGGCGACACGGTCGGTGAGTGCCATGAGATAACCAATGGCACGTTCCGACAGGGGGTTGCGGGCCAACAAGGAATCGAACTCCGCCGAGTGATCCGGCACCACGAGATGAGCCAATTCGTGGATGATCACATGGTCGAGCACCCACGGCGGCACGTCGACAAGACGGTCGGAGATGCGGATCTCGCGAGAACTGATGGTGCAAGAACCCCACCGCTGATTCTGGTTGCTGACCCAACGAATGGAATCCGGCGTTGGAAGGTCGAACTTCTCTGCGAGCCGGCGAGCGCGTGACTCCAGATCGACAGAATTGCTGCGTCGCTTCTGTTCTATCCGCCTGACGATGTCATCGACATAGGTCGTCTCGTCGTCGGCGCTCATCCAACTGGGGATGCGCACACGAATCACGCCCTCCACAATGCGAGCGGACACAGTCTTGATTCGGCGACTGCTGCGGATCACCTCGACGGGATATCGGGTGGACATGGCGCGCCCGGAGATGTAGTCGCTCACAGCGTGTCTGATCCAGTGGCGACAACACCGTCGGGGATCAGCGACATCCGATCACCGAGGGACCATCCGCTGTCATTGTGGACAAACCAGCGACCACCAAGGTTGTCAATTCGTTGGAAGTCTCTGCCGAAGTGTGCTTCGAGGGCGTAAATGATCCCGGCGTGGGCGATCGCCAACACGTCTCTCGTTTCAGACGCATGCCGCCGCGATGCGGTGCCGTCGGCCATTTCGGCGACCGAGTCGAGTGCGGTGAGAGCTCTCGCCGTGACCTCATGATCTGGCTCCCAACCGGGTGGGCGCTTTCCGGTATCGAGATAACCGGGAAACTGAGAATCGATCTCTCGGCGCGTGAGGCCCTGGAATTCGCCGGCGTGGCGCTCGAGTAGGCCGGGCTCAACCATCACCGGCCCCACGCCGATCGTCTCCGAGATGACCGTGGCAGTGACCAGAGCTCGCTCGAGAGGGCTGGCCAAGACAGCCTCGACCGCGCCAACTGACGCGGCCGCGGCCTTGGCCTGCTCCATTCCGATCTCGGAAAGGGGAGGGTCGGCCCGCCCCTGCCATCGGCCGGCAGCGTTCCAAACGGACTGCCCATGGCGGGCCACCAACAAGCGAATCATGTTGCAGCGAAGCGTAATTGGGTCGTGTGACACGGCCGGGGACCCGAGCTCAGCGACGCCCGATATGGTTCGTGGATGGCCAAACTTCGCCTTTTCGCCTCCGCTCGTGAGGCCGCCGGGACCGCCAATGACGAATTCTCCGGCACTACCGTCGGAGAGGTTCTCGAAGCCGCAATCGCCTCATATGGCGGCGCGTTCGAGAAGCTTCTCGGCTCATGCAAGGTGTGGTGCAATGGCCAACCTGCAGAGCTCACCGACCCGGTCGATGACACCGACGAGGTGGCAGTGCTGCCACCGGTATCTGGCGGGTTCGGTCCGTCCCGGTAAGATCCACACCTGTCCGTCATGGCCAGACGGCCAACCGAGAGGGTGCGATGATCCCGGAGCTATCACGAGTTGTCGATCCGTCATATCTCGTCGGCCTGTCCACGGTGAGCACCGACAATCTGCGGCAGATGAGAGCCGAGTGCAGCGATCTGGAGAATGCGCTGTCGTATGTGCGGCGTCTGGCTCAGGGAAGGCTCGACTTGTTGAGGGCGGAGACCAACGAACGGTCGTCCGGAAGCGGCGCGACACTGTCCGACCTCGTCGACCACCTACCGGATGTGCTCAGCGAAGGTGTCCGTGGTCCGGCATCCGGGCGAGTGAACCAAGACCTTGATCCCCCCCGGAATTTGGTGGACCCTTTGGTGGCCGAGCTCGATTCGTCGGTGAGCGCGGCCACAATGTCCGCTGTCGTCGAGATCGGCGACGAGGAGCTGTCGGCGGCCGTGGTCGCCTTGCGTAGGTTCGAGGACCGGCTGTCGACGGCGCGTCACCAACTTCACGAGACCATCGACTCGATCAACAACGATCTGGCCCGTCGAATCGCCGACGGTGCCGAAGGCACAAGCAAATCGTGAGTCGAGTAGCTGTTCTGTCGCTTCACACATCCCCGCTGGTTCAGCCCGGCTCAGGGGATGCGGGCGGCATGAATGTCTACGTGCGCGAGCTGGTTTCGTCTCTCGCCCAGGTTGGGGTGGACTGCACGGTCTATGTACGACGGTGGGCAGACAATTTGCCCGCCGCGGTCAACGTGGAGCCCGGATTCCGGGTGGTTCACGTTCCGGCGGGGCCGACCGACCTCGCCAAGGAACATTTGCCTGGTGTGGTCGACGAGTTCACCGACCGGGTGCGCAAACTGCTGGTCGCCCGACCCGTTGAGGTGATCCACGCCAACTACTGGCTCTCCGGTGTTGTGGGACACAAGCTCAAACACGATCTCGATCTACCTCTGGTTTCCACATTCCACACGCTCGCTCGGGTGAAGGCGGTCACGGGAGACTTCGAACCCCAGAGCCGGATTGATGCCGAAGCCGACGTTGTGGCGTGTTCTGATGTGATC
The DNA here is from genome assembly GCA_964533595.1 of uncultured Acidimicrobiales bacterium. Lineage (GTDB taxonomy): Bacteria > Actinomycetota > Acidimicrobiia > Acidimicrobiales > Aldehydirespiratoraceae > SZUA-87. The sequence goes on from CAZHMP010000014.1 coordinate 39,115, forward strand.
ACCGCCAATTCCGTGACCGAGCTGCACGAACTGGTCACGCACTACAACGCCGATCCGAGTCGCATTGAGGTTGTGCCACCGGGAGTTGACCACGCGTATTTTTCTCCCGGCTCACGGAAGGGAGCGCGCGACGCTCTAGGGCTTCCCAGCAACCCGTTGCTTCTCTTTGTAGGCAGGATCCAGCCGCTCAAAGGCATCGACGTCGCGGTTCGGGCACTTGATTTTCTCGGTATGCCGGATGCCCGACTGCTGATCGTCGGCGGCTCGAGTGGGCCAGACGGTGATCGCGAAGTTGAGCGAACTTGGAAGCTGATCGATTCGCTGGGTCTCACCGACCGCGTCTCGATGGTGCCGCCCAGGCCACATCATGTCCTGTCCACGTACTATCGGGCGGCCGACGTTTGTCTGGTGCCGTCTCGGTCCGAATCTTTCGGGTTGGTGGCATTGGAAGCTGCGGCGTGTGGCACTCCGGTCGTGGCGTCCGATGTCGGGGGTCTCCGCACTCTTGTCGATCATGGTCGCACCGGATTGAGAGTCACCGGTCGGGATCCTCGCGACTATGCGGCTGCGGTTCGTTTGATTCTCGATGATGAAATGTTCGCCGCCAGCCTGTCGGTGCGGGCGGCCGAGGCAGCAACTTCCTACACCTGGAGTTCGATGGCTCAGCGGCTCACGCGTGTTTACGACGCGGTGCGCCGTCAGGCCCCTGTCGATTGCATGGCCTGATTGGCCGCCTGCCGCTAGCGTCGCCGACGATGCAATCACCGCCGGCAACACCCGAAGAGCTGGATCGAATCGAGTCAGTGATCGAATCGTGGCTTGAGCTGGAACTGTCCGACAATCCGGTGATCGCCGCGGTGGAACGACACGATGGTGACGAGCGTCGTTGGTTCGTGCGAGTCAATGGCGAAGAGAAGGACGTGTGGACTTTGTGGCTCACGCTTGGTCAACGCACTCTGCGTCATGAGACCTATGTGATGCCGGCACCCGAGGAAAACTCGGAACGATTCTTCAGGCATTTGTTGATTCGCAATCACAAGTTCAACGGCATGGCCTTCGAGATCGGCGAAGAGGACGCCGTGTTCTTGCGGGGGACGCTGCCAGTGGGGGCAGTCAGTGCCGGAGAACTCGACCGCATTCTCGGTTCGACATGGGCCTATATCGAGCAGTGTTTTCGCCCGGCGATGCGAATCGGCTTCGAGTCGCGGTTCCGGGGCTGAGGACTACTCCAAGACAATTTCGCCGATATCAGTGCGTTTCACATACTTTCGTGTATTATCATGATGTCTGACGGGAGATGGAACCGCTTGGGGAAGTGTGAGATTTCATCTCCCGTCCGTCGCGTCTGGTCGCTACTGTCGAGGGCGTGACGACAAAACTTCAGGTAATGGGCGGCGGAAAAATGGGTGAGGCTCTCATTGGGGGCCTTGTCAGCAGCGGTTGGGCTGCCGCCGATGCTCTTCACGTGATCGAACCGTCTGCTGATCGACGTTCCGAGATCGAGCGAAACATCCCGGGTCTGGTCACAGCCGATTCGCCACTCAATGGGGTTGACACGTTGATTGCGGTCAAGCCCAACATCGTTCCCGTGGTGCTTCCGGTACTTGCGGCCGCTGAGGTACCTCGGGTGCTGTCGATCGCAGCGGGTGTGAAGATCGCCGCGCTCGAGGCAGGGCTGGTGCCCGGTGCCGCGGTAGTCAGATGTATGCCCAACACTCCCGCACTGGTGGGCGCTGGTGCTGCGGCCATCGCCGGTGGTGGTGCTGCTACTCCCGACGATCTTGAATGGGCGACAGGGATCCTCTCGTCCGTGGGCGTCGTGGTGAAGGTCGATGAGTCCGATATCGATGCCGTCACCGGCTTGTCGGGATCGGGTCCTGCCTACATCTTTCGATTGGCCGAGGTGATGATCGCGGCCGGGATCGAGCAAGGTCTCGCGCCGGATGTCGCGGATCTGCTCACACGTCAAACAATTCTCGGTGCAGCTCGGCTTCTGTCGGAATCCGGTGAGGACCCCGGCGTGTTGCGGGTCAACGTCACCTCGCCGGGTGGCACCACGGCCGCCGGGTTGGCGGTTTTCGCCGATGCCGGTTTCCCGGACATTGTTTCGAGAGTCGTTGAGGCAGCCACCGATCGCTCCCGCGAGTTGGGTTCAGCCTGAGCGGCTTGCGGGTAGCGTCGAATTCTGTGACCAACCGTTTCGACACAATCTCGTTCCTGTCAGACTTCGGGCTCCGCGACGAATTCGTGGGTGTGGTCCATTCGGTCATACGCTCGATTTCTCCGCACGTGGAGGTGATCGACATCACTCACGGCATTACCCGCCACGACACTCGGGCTGGTGGTCTCGCCCTTGCACGGGCCGCCAATTATCTCAATCCGGGCGTGGTGCTGGCGGTGGTTGATCCCGGCGTTGGCACGTCGCGTCGTCGAGTGGCGGTCGAGGTTGGTGACGGCATGTCGATTCTGGTCGGGCCCGACAATGGGCTACTGGCACCGGCGGTCGGTTTGGTTGGCGGTGCCACGCGGGCGGTCGAGTTGACCTCAGAGGATCATCGGCTGCCCTCGCTCGGTTCCACGTTCGACGGCCGCGACATATTTGCTCCCGCTGCCGCCCATCTGTGCAACGGTTTGTCGATGACGGATCTCGGACCTGAGATCGATCCGGCCACACTCGTGCCCGGTGTTCTTCCGGTGAGCAGGGAGGAGGGCGGTGATCTGATCGGGGAGGTCCTGTGGGTCGACGGCTTCGGAAACTGCCAGATAAATATTGATCCCGCGGAAATCGTGGCGCTCGGCGACGGCATCCAGCTCACCCACGGCGACCAAATCAGCAGGGCCGTGAAGTGCGACGCCTACGATCAGATCACGGTCGGTCGGGTCGGCCTGGTGATCGACTCCAGCGGCTTGTTGTCGATCGCAGTGGCGCGATCGTCGGCCGCCGACGAACTCGGCTTGGCCGAGGGATCTGAGGTGCGATTGTCTTCTGTCGACGACTCCGGGGCGCCCGCTACGTCCACGCCGATTTCGCTGCGCACGAGAGGCGACAACCGATGAGACCAGGCACAACGATTGTGGTGGCGGTCCTGCTGCTGTTGATTCTGTTCGCAGGCACGCTCCAGCTTTTCATCCTCGCCAACTAACCCCCCGCCGTTTTTGTGAGTCCAAAGTGCTGCTATAGCAGCACCTGAGGTTCACAAAAACGCTGGGGAGGTCGTACTTGACGGGTCTGTGAAGACCGACTCGTCGACATCCGCGGCGTCCGGTGATGGACCCGCGATTGACCGCTGGGCGATCACGGCAGATATGACGAACGTGACCAGCGTCGCGGGTGCGGCGAGGTTGAATCCGAGGGGCAAAAGCGAAATAACGATCCAGCCTGACACGTGAATGGCCAACACAAGTGGCCATGAGAGACGCCCGCGTCCAGCCACCACAGCAGCCGTCACGAGCAGCAGCGTTGGCGAGAAAGCCATGCTGTGCAGGCTGGTCAAAATGATTGCCGGCGCCGTCGCCGCCATCAATAGATCGATGGATGCCCCCGGTTGGCGCCAGAGCCAGGTCATGACGGACGCGACAGCCACTATCACAACCATTCCGGCAACAGGCGCGACTGAGGAGTCTGTTCCAAGCACGGCTCTGAGAAATCCGGTCGGGCTGACCACGAATCGAACTGTTTCGGTGAACTCGTTCGCGGAGGTGAAATCGGAGAAGGTGCCAAACCATCTGACAGGCCACGACAGGCTGAAGATGAAGATATTGAGGACGCCGATCAAAGAAGTGCCAAGAGCCGCGACGCCGACCGCTCTGTAGTGCCGTCCGACCAAGAGCAGTCCCGATATCGGAACAGCAAACTGGGGCTTGAACATCATCAAGGTGACTGCGATACCGGTGGATCGTTGGTCTCCGTCGGTCAATGATCTCCAGATCCATGTCAAGAGCAAGAACGTCAGCCCTATGTTTTGTCCCATTCCTATCGACATGGTGAAGGGGACGAACCATAGGACAAACGAAAGCGACAGTGCGTAGTGTCGTCTCACTACGGGAACCATTGGTTGCATCAACTTCAGAGCGACGGCCATCGCCAAGACCATCAGTACGCCGTGTAACAACAATGCGACTTGAAATGGAACGAAGGTGAGCGGCACGAACAGGACGGCGACGTGAGGCGGGTACGAGAAGGGAAGTGCCTTGGCCTCCTCATCGAGATACGGCTGTTCATACTCGAATTGCACGTCTGAGTCGTAGAGGTCGACCCCACGACCATCTCTTACGATCATTCCTGCCGCGTAAAACGCGGTCATGTCGGTGCCGTTCTCTTTCGTTCCGACGGCCGATTTTGGCATCACGGCGCCCAGCAGAGTCGAACCAACCACTACTGCCACAATCAACCAGGAGTACAGCGCGATCCGCCTACGGGATTTGATTTGGGCAACCTCATCGCGAGCGTCAGATGAAACGGTCGCGAATCTCGGCACTTCTTTTCGCATCAACACCCCTTTTGAGAACCGTCCACCAGCACCATCGGCACAAGGCCGAACTCATTTAGCCAGGTCAGCATCGAAACAACGTCCCCGCCGTTTTTGTGAGTCCAAAGTGCTGCTATAGCAGCACCTGAGGTTCACAA
>CAZHMP010000015.1:0-18684 GCA_964533595.1 uncultured Acidimicrobiales bacterium
CTCGACGCGATACAGGGTCTCTTTCCCTAAGCCCCGCGAACCGCCATTCCCAATCCGCGCGCCGCCTGCGCCTGGCGGATGTCGAAAGTGAGAAAGGTGGTGGCGGCGCCGGCGCGAAATGCGGTCGCCAGGTGAATCGAATCGAGAGAACGACAAAGGGTCTCTTCGGCGATACGTGCTGCTTCACCGCACGTGGTGGCGTCGACAGCCACGAGGGCGAAGGCATCGAGATCTGTTGTGAAGCGGCGCCGAGCATCGGATAGTTCGGAGCCACCGAGCAAGCGCGTCAGGTTGCGCCGAACCTCTATCTCAGTCAGGCGAGATGTGACCAACACGGGGTCAGTGGCCATGAGCTCCACTGCCAGGTCGGAGTCGTGCTCGTCGATGTAGTTCTTGAGCAAGGCACTCGAGTCGACGTAGAGAGTCAACCGCGGTCCTCATCGAGCACATCGAGCACCGACCGAACCGACCGGTGACGCTGCGATGGCGCCAGCCCATTGCGACGAGGCGCCTCTATCCAGCCTTCTTCGATGCCGCGCTCCATAGCCGAGCCGGCGGAGTAGGCCACGATTCGAGCAATCGGAGCCCCTCGGTCGGTGACAACGACCTGCTCACCGGCCACGGCGCGGCCAAGAAACTCCGACAATCTCGCTTTCAGATCACGAACTCCGACTTCCATGTAGTCACAATAACAAATTGATGTGACTACATCAACGGCGCTCGCCGCACCATTGATATCGAGATCAGCCCTGACCGCCTGACGCCTCGGCCACCGATCCCTTGCCGGCCGAGATCCACGGCATCATCTCGCGAAGCTCCTTGCCGACCTTCTCGACCAGACTCTCGTGGCCCGCAGCCTCCAGAGCATGGAAGTTGCTTCGACCAGCACGCGACTCGGCGACCCACTCCTCGGCGAACTGACCGCTTTGGATTTCCGAGAGGATCCGCTTCATTTCGGCCCTGACCTCTTCATTGATGATTCGTGGACCGCGTGTGAGGTCGCCGTATTCGGCAGTGTCGGAGACCGAGTAGCGCATGCCGGCGATGCCCTCTTCGTACATGAGGTCGACAATGAGCTTCAGCTCATGGAGGCACTCGAAATACGCGATCTCCGGCTGGTAGCCGGCATCGGTAAGGGTCTCGAACCCGGCCTGCACCAAAGCAGTCGCTCCACCGCAGAGCACCGCCTGCTCGCCGAACAGATCAGTCTCGGTCTCTTCGGTGAAGGTGGTCTCGATGACTCCGGCGCGAGCGCCGCCAATGGCGTCGGCATACGCGAGCGACAACGCCTTGGCAGTTCCGCTCGGATCCTGCTCAACGGCGATCAGACAGGGCACGCCTCCACCCTCGGCGTAGGTGCGGCGAACGAGATGGCCTGGCCCCTTTGGAGCGACCATGCATACATCAACGCCGGCGGCCGGCTTGATCAAGTCGAACCGGATGTTGAACCCGTGGGCAAAGAACAACGCATCGCCATCAACGAGATTGGGGGCAACGTGAGCTTCGTAGATCTCTGCCATCTCAGTGTCGGGCATGAGCATCATCACCAAGTCGGCTTCGGCGGTGGCTTCCGCGATCGACCGCACGGTGAGACCGGCAGACTCGGCCTTCGACTTCGAGGACGAACCGTCGCGCAGTCCCACGCGCACATCTATGCCGGACTCCTTGAGGTTGAGCGCATGCGCGTGCCCCTGCGAGCCGTATCCGAGGATCGCGACCTTTCGGTTGGCGATCACTGATCGATCAGCGTCTTTTTCGTAGTAGATGTTTGCCATCTCAGGCACTCTTTTCTGTCTTGTCGTCGACCTTGCCGGTCTTGTTCTACCGGATTCGAAACTAAATCGGGGTTTCGTCAAGCCGTGGCAACGCAACACGGCCCGTTCTTTGAAGTTCAGTAATGCCGTAGGGTCGAAGCTCCTGCTCGAATTCATCGAGCTTGGCGGGGCGCGCGGCGAGCGACAAAGTCATGTGGGTGAGATTTTCGTTGAGCACATACGCGCGATAATCCTCGATCAACTCGAGGATCGCGCTTCTGCGCTCCCGCCCGACCGCCACGGTGACCAGCATCAGCTCGCGACTCACAGACTGTTCAGGATCGAGTTCACGAATCCTCACGACGTTGATGAGCTTGTCGAGCTGATTGACCACCTGCTCGAGCGGGGCCGACTCGACGTCGACGGTGAATGTGATCCGGCTGAAACGCTCGTCATCGGTCGGGGCGACCGCCAACGACTCGATGTTGAATCCGCGCCTCGAGAACAAGCCCGAAACCCGTGCCAGCACACCGGGTTTGTTCTCAACGGTGGTGACGATGGTGTGGAATCTGTTGTGAGGCATCTTCATTCTCCTCTCTGCGACGGATGGACAACCACATCGGAATTTCCGTGACCCGCGGGAACCATCGGGAAGACGTTCTCTTCGGGGTCGGTTCGAAACTCCACAACGACCGGTCGGTCGTTGATCTCATTGGCCTGCTCAATAGCGGGACCGACCTCTTCGGGAGACTCGGCCCGGATGGCGGCGCATCCCATTGCCTCAGCCCACTTCACATAGTTCGGCACGTCGGGACCCAATTCGACGCCACTGAATCGCTCTTCATAGAACAGCTCCTGCCACTGACGGACCATGCCCAAATATCCGTTGTTGAGAAGCGCGACCTTGATCGGGATCTTCTCAACGGACGCCGTGACCAATTCCTGTGCTGTCATCTGGAAGCATCCATCGCCGTCCACGGCCCACACCCGCCGATCCGGCATGCCCACCTGCGCCCCGATCGCGGCAGGGATCGAGAATCCCATGGTGCCCAATCCGCCGGAGTTGATCCACGTGTAGGGATGGTCAAACTTCCAGTATTGGCTCGCGAACATCTGATGCTGGCCCACGCCCGAGGCCACAATGGTGTCAGACGGGTTGGCGTCACGGAGCTGTTCCAGGACGAACTGCGGTTTCAGAAGACCACCCGGTGCTGAAGGCTCGTAGTGAAGCGGGTAGTTCTCCTGCCACCCGGAAATCTGCGAGCGCCATGGCATGCGGTCGGCCTGAGCAGCAGCTCCGCCCAACTCGTTGAGACAATCGATCAGATCATCGATCACCAGTTTGCAATCGCCTCTGATCCCGACATCGACCTTTCGCACCTTGCCGATCTCAGCCTTGTCGATGTCCACGTGCACAACCTTGGCGTCGGGAGCGAATCCATCGAGACGTCCCGTGACCCGGTCATCGAATCGAGCACCGAGCGACACCAAAAGGTCGGCCTGCTGCATGGCGCTGACCGCGGTGTAATTGCCATGCATTCCCGGCATGCCCAGACACAACTCATGACTATCGGGGAAGGCACCACGCGCCATCAATGTGGTGACCACCGGTATTCCAGTGAGATCAGCCAGCCGGAGCAGTGATTCCGCGGCTCGCGCTTTCAGAATGCCGCCCCCCACGTAGAGCACGGGGCGCTTGGCATCGCTCATCAATCGGGCAGCTGCCATGATCGCGTCGGGGTCGCCCTTGCCAATCGGGTGATAGCCGGGCAGTTCCATGTCGGCGTCGGTTGCCTCGTACCACTGCATCGCCGACCTGGGATTGTTGGCGTCGACGAGATCCTTGGGGACATCGATCAGCACTGGGCCGGGACGGCCGGTAGTGGCGATGTGGAACGCCTCGTGGACGATTCTGGGGATCTCCGCCGGATCCCTGAGCAGAAAATTGTGTTTGGTCGCCGCCAACGTGATTCCGGTGGTGTCGCACTCCTGAAACGCGTCGGTTCCGATGGCCGGATACGGCACCTGCCCGGTCAGGCAGACCATGGGGATCGAGTCGATTTGGGCATCACAAAGCGGAGTGACGATATTTGTGGCACCCGGCCCACTCGTGACCAAGGCAACTCCCGGTCGGCCCGTTGCGTGCGCGTATCCCTGGGCCATGTGGCCGGCGCCCTGCTCATGTCGAACCAAAATGTGACGCATCGACGATTCGAGCAAAGGGTCGTACAAGGGCAGGGTCGCCCCACCGGGGAGTCCGAATACAACGTCGACACCCTCAAGTTCCATCGAGCGAATGAGGGCCTCGCCTCCGCTGATGGTCTCACCTGGCTTGGGGTTTGATTTCGTCATGCTGATGCTCCGGGTAGGGGCTCGGTTGAATTGTCTGGTGTCTGGAAATCTGGGCCGAAAACACGAAACGACCTCCCGCTGGGAGGTCGTGGCGCACGGTCGACTCGGGTCGCGAACGTGCGCTATCCAATGCCTACTACGAGATGGCGGTGGGTGGCGTCGTTCACGATCGTCAATTATGGCCGAGACCGGACGCATATGCCAACGCCAAATCGCCATCCGGTGTCAAGACCACAACCACTCGACCATCTACATACGCTGCGGCGATGCAAACCGGAAGGCGCAGCGCGAGCAATATCTGGAGTTGGGGCGACGACGACCGCGAAATCCTCCGACTGGCACTTCCTTCGCTCGGTGCTCTCGTGGCCGAGCCCCTCTACGTGCTCGCCGACACGGCCGTCGTGGGTCACCTCGGCACAACCCAACTCGGAGGACTCGCTCTCGCGTCCTCTCTCTTGCTCATTGGCCACGCCGTATTCATCTTCCTCGCCTACGGAACCACATCGTCGGTAGCCAGACTGTTGGGAGCGGGTGAAGACAAACGGGCCGCACATCAAGCTGTTCAGAGTGTCTGGTTGGCGCTCATCATCGGAATCGGCCTGGCGGTGGTGATCTTCGTCTTGTCGGGTCCGCTCGTGTCCGCGATGGGTGCCGAGGGCGGGATTCGCACGAATGCGTTGATCTACCTTCGCTACAGCCTCCTTGGACTGCCCGCACTCTTGGTGAGCCTGGCCGGCGTCGGATACTTGCGGGGTCGTCAGGACACCCGTCGACCGCTGTTGGTGGCCGTCGGTACCGCCTTGTTCAATCTTGTGGCCGAACTCGTTCTCATCAACGGTCTCGGAATGGGTATCGCGGCATCGGCGCTTACCACGGTCGCGGCACAAATGATTTCGGCGAGTGCATACATTCACTGGATCCGGCAGGCAGTGTTTGAGCACCACGTCGGCCTCCGGCCAGAGCATGGCGCCATGCTGCGACTCGCCGGCGACGGGTTCAACTTGATGATCCGCACGATCGCTCTTCGTGGAGGTCTCACCTTCACCCTTGCCGTGGCCTCGCGAATCGGTTCCGACGATCTGGCCGCGCACGAGATCGCGTTCGAGATCTGGATGGTGATTGTTCTTGCGCTCGATGCCGTGGCCATTGCCGCGCAGGCACTCGTCGGCCGGGCACTGGGAGCAGGGGATGCAGCCGAAGCCAGAAGGCTCGGTCGCCGATCAATCGTGTGGGGGGCTGGGTCAGGCGCGGTGTTGGGTGGAGCTGCCCTCGTCGCATCGCCATTTCTGCCGTCGATCTTCTCGAACGATCCAGCGGTCACGTCGCTGGCCGCGTTCTTGTTGCTCCATGTTGGATTCTCCCAACCGCTGGGCGGGGTGGTCTTCGCCCTCGACGGCGTGTTGATCGGTGCGGGTGATCTCCGCTACTTGGCGTGGGCCATGTTCGTGGCATCCATGGGCCTGGTCGGCGTCGGATACGTGGTGTTGGAAGCAGGCGCCGGAATTGGATGGCTGTGGGCCGGGCTCGAGTTGTGGCTGCTCCTCAGAGCCATCACCTTGCTGATGCGATTTCGCGGGACCAAGTGGCAGGTACTCGGCACAGGTGGCCGATCCTCATCTTGACCGCATCACCTCATCGGCGGGACGGCCTCTTCGGACCAGCTCCGCCATGGCGCGCATCGGCCTGTCGACATGATGAAAAAATCGGAGATAGCCGGCGCAGAGATAATTGAGGTCTGGGTCGTCCTGGCGCGCGAAAGCGAATCGGTCCTTCGGACATCCCCCGTTGCAGGCGAATCGGACATCACATGTGAGGCACTTCCGAGACAGTGCATCGATCTTCGCGTAGCCGAAATCTTGCTGGGCCTCGCGCCCGGCAAGCTCGGCGATGGAGGTCTCGGCGATGTTGCCGAGCAAATGTTCGGGATCAACGAAGTGGTCGCACGAGTACAAGTCTCCATTGTGTTCGAGCGCCAGTCCGTGCCCGCACGTCCGGTCGAAGACGCAGACCCCACACGATGGAAGGCCCAACCAACTGGCCAGCGCCGATTCGAATGTCTGTACGAATACTCGTCCGACGTCGCTGCTGACCCATTCATCGAATATGCCGCACAAGAAAGTGCCGAGCTGATGAGGCCGGACCGAACGATCAGACACCCGAGACCCGCCCGTCGGGTCGACCTCGCCACCGACGCCCACGCGCTCCACCACCGGAATGAACTGCATCCAGTCGGCCCCGGCGTCGTCTCGGAGGAATCGGTAGACGTCGCGCGGGTGGTCACCGTTGATCCGATTGACCGTGGTCAAAATGTTGTGGTCGATCTTGTGTTTCTGGAGCAGACGAAGGCCACGCATCACCGCGTCGAATGAACCGTTGCCGCGTTTGTCCACGCGGTAGGCATCGTGCAGCTCTCGCGGCCCGTCGATGCTGATACCCACGAGAAAATCGTGCTCCTTGAGCAGTTCACACCACTCGTCATTCAGCAGTGTCCCATTGGTCTGAATCGAGTTTTGAAAGGTCCGGCCACTTTTCCGATATCGGTCCTCGATCGCCATCGCTCTGCGAAAGAAGTCGACACCCATCAGCGTTGGCTCTCCTCCCTGCCATGCAATCGGGATCTGCGGCTCGGTGTGAGCCTTGACCAGGGATGAGATGTAGGTCTCGAGCGTGGTGTCCGACATTCGGAATCGATCGCCCTCATACAGCTTTTCTTTGTCGAGGTAGAAGCAGTAGTCACAAGCCAGGTTGCAAATGGCACCGGTTGGTTTGGCGAGAACCGAAACCGCGTTGGTGGACCAGGCCCGCTTCACGCTCAGCCGGCCGATCGCTCCGAGAGCAGCTGAGCAACTGCGCGTCCGTCGGCTTGGCCCTTGGTCGCTCGCATGATCTGACCGGTGAAGAATCCCTGCATCTTCTTGCGATCGCCTTCGTCGCCACCGACGAAACGGGACCATTCGTCCGGATTGTCGGCAATGAGCTGGTCGACCAGGCCCGCCAATTCATCGGTGTGCATGGCCTCGAATCCGCTGGCCTCGGCGATGGCACGCGGACTGCCCCCCTGCTCGACCATCGCAGCCAGAACTTGCTTGGCTTGCGTCGCCGTGAGATCACCAGCCGTTTCCATGACGATCAGTTCGGCGAACGCATCGGGTCCCACATTCGAAAAATCATCGACGGCAAGATCGTGCTGGAGGCGGGTGAGCACTTTGTCGGCGTTGGCACCCCGCTCGATCGCGGCCAACGCGAGCGCGTCCTGCCCGCGATCAACGAGCGTGACGACCACGTCGACGTCGGCCGAAGTAGCCGCCATCAACGCGGCTCGACGGGCGGCCGGCAACGGTGGCATGGCCGCATCGATCGCCGCGATCTCCTCGGGGGTCGGCACCAACGGCACCAGATCGGGTTCCTGGAAGAATCGGTAGTCGTCGAGATTCTCCTTCGAACGGCCCGGTGTTGAACGACCGGCGCCTTCGTCCCAATGACGGGTCTCCTGGCGAGGCTTGTCGCCGCTCTCGTAGAGGTCGATTTGACGAACTGCCTCGTACTCGATGGCCCGACCCATGGATCGAATCGAGTTGATGTTCTTCAGCTCACACCGGGTCCGCAGCTCAGTGGCACCTGCGGGCCGCACCGACACGTTGGCATCGACGCGCATCGAGCCCTCTTCCATTCTGGCGTCGGACACGCCGATGGCGAGAAGAATGTCGCGCAGCCCGCTCACGTAGGCCTTGGCATGGTCGATCGTGTCGATGCAAGGGTCGCTCACAATCTCCACCAACGGCACACCGGCCCGGTTGTAATCCACCAGCGAATGGATTGCGTCGTTGATGCGGCCACCGCCACCGATGTGGGTCGACTTGCCGGTGTCTTCTTCGATGTGGGCGCGTTCGATACCGACCACGAAGCCATCTGGAAGCACGAGCGAGCCGTTGGAGTTGGTGGGCTGGTCGTATTGGGTGGTCTGGTAGTCCTTGGGCATGTCTGGGTAGAAATAGTTCTTCCTCGCCATCACACCAGGGCGAATGTCGCAGTTGAGGGCACGGCCGAGTCGCATCGCGTATTGGACGGCGGTGGCGTTGATCACCGGCAGAGAACCCGGCAACCCAAGGCACACAGGACAGATGTTGGTGTTTGGTTCGTTCCCGAACTGATTGGCACATCCGCAAAACAGCTTGGTGGCCGTGGCAAGTTCAACGTGGACCTCGAGGCCCACCACGAGCTCCCATCCTTCCGACAGCGTCGGTTCGATCGACCAAGTCACTGGGCGCCGCCCTTCGCCGCCACATCCTCGAGCACCGCCGCGACACCGAAGATCGTGGGTTCTGACTGGGCCGGGCCGAGGACCTGCACACCGATTGGCATTCCGTCGTCGCCGACCCCGAACGGCACTGAAATCGCAGGATCTCCCGACAGATTGGACGGAATGGTGCAAACGTCGTTGACGTACATGGCCATCGGGTCGGCGGTCTTGTCGCCGAACCCGAACGCCGTGGTGGGCGATGTGGGTGTGATCAACACGTCTACCTTGTCGTAGGCAGAGGCGAAATCTCGAACAATCAGGGTTCGCACCTTCAGCGCCTTTCCGTAGAAGGCGTCGTAGTAGCCCGCCGAAAGGGCGTAGGTGCCGAGCATGATGCGTCGTTTGACTTCATCGCCGAACCCGGCCGATCGACTCGCAGTGTTCATCTCACCCGTGGTGGGTGCATCGACGCGCAGGCCATAGCGGACGCCGTCGTAGCGCGACAGGTTGCTCGACGCCTCAGCCGGAGCGATCAGGTAATACGCACTCAATCCGAGCGTGGCCGAAGGTACCGAAACCTCACTCACGCTGGCGCCCGCCGCCTCGAGCGCGGCGACCGCCTGCTGGGTCCGGGCCGCCACGTCGGGGGCGATGCCCTCGACGCCGCCGGGGCCACCCGACAGCTCGGTTATGACACCAACCCGAAGCCCGTCGACGCCGCGGTCCAACCCCTCGAGCAGCGACGGAGCAGGAGTCGGAATCGAGGTCGAATCGCGTGGATCGTGGCCGCCGATCGCCTCCAGCAACACAGCCGCATCGGCAACCGAATTGGCGAACGGGCCGATCTGGTCGAGCGAAGACGCGAAGGCGATGAGGCCGTAACGGGACACCCCTCCGTAGGTGGGTTTGGCTCCGACCACGCCGCACAATGCCGCGGGCTGACGAATCGACCCGCCGGTGTCCGACCCGATGGCGATCGGTGCGAATCCAGCGGCCACCGCGGCTGCGGAGCCTCCGCTCGAACCGCCGGGCACCTTGGTTGGGTCGTGGGGATTGCGGGTGGGCCCGAATGCCGAGTTCTCGGTGGACGAGCCCATGGCAAACTCGTCGAGGTTGGTCTTGCCAATCGTGATCGCACCAGCGGCACTCAAGCGATCGACCACAGTGGCGTTGTACGGAGGCAGCCAGCCCTCGAGGATTCTCGACGAGCATGTGGTGGGGATCCCGCGGGTGCAGGTGTTGTCCTTTACAGCCACGGGCACACCGGCCAGCGGCCCGGGATCGTGCCCGGACGCCACAGCTGCATCGACAGTCTCTGCCTGCTCACGCGCCAGATCTGTGGTGACCAGATTGAACGCGTGGATCTCCGACTCGCGCTCGGCGACCCTCGCCAGGTGTTCATCGAGCACGTCGACCGCGGATCGTTCACCGGTCCTCACCTGATTCGCGATATCAATGGCGCTCATCGCTGCTCACCCAGAACCGGCGGCACCCGAAACATGTGTTCCTCGGCCAACGGGGCCTGGGCCAGAACCTCGTCGCGGTCGATCGAAGGCGTGACCACATCGTCACGCATCACGTTTACCAACGGCAGGGGATGCGAGGTGGGCGGGACGTCGTCTACTTGGAGAGATTCGACGTCGGCCGCGTGTTCGAGCACTCGCGCGAGCTGATCGGTGAATGCGTCGATCTCATCGGGTGCCAGCTCGAGGCGGGCCAATCTGGCGACGTGGATGACTTCATCACGGGTGATGCGATCGGACATGACCGCAAAGGATAGAGGCGGGCGCGGTCTACGCTGCGGGTCGTGTCGCCCTACCCGTTCCTGAGTCCAGAGTGGATCACCGCAGCCAAAGAGATCCGTGACGAATACGGCGCGCGAGCAGGCACATCGGAGATCGATTTGGCGGCCAATGTGGTGATCACCTCAACGCCATTCAGCGACGATGTCAAGGGGCATCTCGATACCAATGGTTCGACGATCATGATCGAGCAAGGGCACCTCGACAACCCCGATTTCACCATCGAGATGCCCTACGAGGTGGCGCGCCAGATCTTTGTCGATCGCGACCCCAACGCACTGCTCCCGATCCTGTTTGGGGGTCGCGTGAAGCTGACAGGAGATTCGTCAAAGGTCCTGATGCTGGCCGGTGCGTTCACTCCACCCGCGCCGGGATCAGATGCCGCCGCCCTGCCAAAAGAAGTCTTGTCGAAGATCGATGCGATAACGCTGCGAACCTGACGTCGATCAGGATGTCTTGAGCTGAGTGGCGATCACTATCTCTGTTCCGAAGGCATGGACCTCATCGGCCGGCGGGTCTGTTGCCAACACCGGCTTCGCAACATCACCGATGACGCCGTTGACCACGAAGCCCGCGTCCTGCAGGATCTGGCTGGCTTCGCCGACGTCGAGTCCGATCACGTTGGGCACAGCACGCGGCGCCGGTCCGTCGGACACGATCACTTCCACCTCAACGCCGCGGTCCTCGAATGCGCCGGGCGAAGGGCTGAAGTCGATCACCAATCCGGCGGCCACGCTTTCTGAATTGCGATGGCTCTCAGTGGGCGTGAAACCTCTTTCAAGCAGAAGGTTGGAGGCCTCGATCACGTCACGCGATGCGGGAACGTCCGGCACGAAACGGCGTGGTGGACCCTTCGACACCAGGAGATCGATCGCTGTGCCGCGGTCGAGTTCGGTAACGCCGGCGACGAGTCCGGTGTCGATCACCTGATCGACCGGATCCGTCTCGCTGTCTACGCGAGTGACTTTCCCAACCGCCAACCCGACCGCTTCGAGGCGAGTGGTTGCTTCCTCGATCGACTCACCGATCAGTGTGGGAACGATCACGAGTTCATCACCCAGCGATACGTAGAGAGTGACCGACTCCCCTTCTTCAAGGCTGGTGCCAACCTCGGGTTTGGTTCCAACCACGTCGCCCTTGGCGGTGCCGTCTTCGCGCACCTCGACCTGGGTAACGACCCACCCGAGATCTGATACTTGCGATATCGCGGCTGATACCTCCACGCCTTCGAGATCGGGCACCTCGTGTGTGACGGGCTGATTGTTGAGCCAAGTCATCAGACCGGCCGCAGCGCCCCCAGCGATGAGGATGGCGAGAAGAAGGGCCCAGGGCCAGCCCCGTCGGCGACGTTTCCGCGGAGGTTTGTGGGTTGGTGGAACCTTCTCACTTGGCTCCTCAGTGCTCTCCGAGCTGGACGGATAACCGATTCGCGTTGCGTGGTTGGCTGCCTGCGCCGCCGACGGATCAAGCGCACCGACGGTTGGGATCGGATCCGGTCGAGACAGAGACACTGCTGCCTGCATCAGAATCGCCACGAATTCTCCGGCCGTGGGCCGATCAGCCGGATCGAGCGACCCGGCTTGGCGCAGCGCCGACTGAATGGGGCCGGCGTCGAGATGGGGCACGAACTGTTGGTCCGCTCGCGCCATCAAGGTGGCCACGGCCGTATCTGCCACAAATGGCACCTCCCCGGAGATCGCCTCATTGATGACCAAAGCCAAGGCGTAGACATCGGCAGGCGGTCCGACACGTTCACCACGCGCCAGCTCCGGCGCCGCGTAGCGGACGGTGCCGACAAGTGAGCCATCGGGTTCGGTCCATCCGGCCTCGGCCAAAGCGCGTGCCAAGCCGAAGTCGGCGATCCTCAGCCTGGCGCCATCACCGAACAGCAGGTTGGCCGGTTTGATGTCGCGATGCACGAGTCCCTGGTCGTGGGCATATTCCAGACCCCTGCCTGCCTCGAGGCCGATGAGCAACCCCTGCGATGGGCTCAGCAGCACCCCCGAGTCGAGGATGGCCCGAAGACTCCCGCCGGCGAGGTATTCGGTGACCAGGTAGGGGACGTCGTCCTGACCCCAGTCGTAAACGCCCAAGACGTGAGGGTGGTTGAGCGAAGCCGCTGAGTGGGCCTCGGATCTGAATCGCCTCAGGAAGGCGTCATCAGCCGCCAGCGCCTCGTGCAGGACCTTGACCGCCACGCGGCGACGGAGGGTGACATCGTCGGCCAGGAATACTCGAGCCGACGCGCCCACCCCGATGGGCGCGACAATGCGATACCGACCACCCAGGACGCGGCCGACTTCTCCATCGAGATCTGCGATTGACATTGCGATAAACGTACTCTTCATCTCGTCGCCATCCGTGACTACTCGTTGGCGAATACAATCCCGTCGGTGCCGAAACGGACGAAGCTCATTTTCTCCCTGCTGATCATCGCCGGCATCTCGATGTTCGTGATTGCCGGTCTCATCGGTCGAGGCACCACAGACGACATTTCCGTATCGCGCAACTCCGCGATCGACGGTCTGATTCCGAACCGAGGAGACGAGGTACTCCAGCAGGCATCCGTAGGGATCGATCTGGCTCCCGAATATCGGCTCCTGTCTTTGGTCATTTCGCCGAACCCATCGTGTTCTGGAGGTGTCGAGGTGATCGACTTCACAAACCAGCTCGAAGGTCTGAATCGCTACGTTTACGTACCCGACGCCGGCAAACCCGTCGACGCCCTCTCGGCCGACGACAACTGTGCGATCGCCACGTTTGAGGAAACGGCACGGCCGGGTTCGACGCAGTCAATCGACTGGCAATTCACGGTCAACTGAGCGACACGCCCGTGAATCTCTTGCCGGCGGTGAAGAAGCGGACATGGGTTGTCGTTCTGCTCGCCATGACGGTGCTGGCACCTTCCGCGTCGTCAGCCGGCGACGTCGACGACGCGGTCGCGGCCACCAACCACACACCGGAGCAGTATGCGGCGACACTGGACCTGGCAATTCTTCCGGGTCTGACCGAGATCGGGCCGCCGCCTGCGATAACCGGCAACGCCGAACTCGACGCGCGAATTCGGGCGATCGCCGAGGCGCGCGGCTACCAACGGCGACCCGAGGCGAATCGTCCGCTGGTCAACGTCGGTCGTCAGCAACTACAGCCTGAGGCGGCAGTAGGCTGGGAGTCTCTGAGGGATGCTGCCGCTGCGGCCGGCCACAAACTGACGATTCTGTCGGGATACCGGAGAGCCAGCACTCAAGCGAGCTTTCTCAGAGAAAGGATCATCGGCACGTCGGATGCGGCGCTCGACAGGACTTTGCGCACTGTCGCTCCTCCGGGATACTCCAAGCACCACACCGGATACACGATCGACATTCGCTCGTCGACCGCTTCCGGATTCGATTTCCGCAACTCAGCGGCCTATGAGTGGCTGGCCGCGGAAGACTTCGCCAATGCCAAAGCTCATGGCTGGATCCCGAGCTACCCGGAGGGGGCCACGCTCGTCGGACCGGTCCCCGAGCCATGGGAGTTCGTGTGGGTGGGGGCCGACAACATCATCTGCGGTGACTTCCAAGCCTCCCCTATTCATCCATTTTGCGACACCTATGGGTCCAACTTCGGCGCCGACATCAGATGGCTGGCGGGTCGTGAGATCACGGACGGATGTCGGTTGAACAGGTACTGCCCCCATGCCGTGATATCGCGCGGAGAGGCCGCCACCATGATCTGGCGCATGGCCGGCTCCACGCCACCGAAAGTCGACACCATCAACTTTGTCGACGTGCTCCCCGACAGGTTCTACTCGTCCGCGGTGAAATGGATGGTCGACAACAAACTCACCACGGGTAAAACTCCAACCAGCTTCGTTCCAACCGGAATCACCACCAAGGCCCAATTCGTCACATATCTGTGGCGACTCGCCGGTGAGCCGGCACCAGCCAGACCGTTTGGATTCCTTGATGTCGACCCCGACAGTTTCTCGGCGACGGCGATCGCCTGGGCTTTCGAGACGGGAATCTCGCCGAGCACATCGGCCACGACATTCTCGCCGTCGATGAAAGTCACCCGAGGAGCGGCGTCAGCGTTTCTCCATCGCTTCGCCATCATCACGGACCAGCTTCAACTGCCCTCGCATGGTGGCAATCGAGCGACACTACTGCGATAGCTCACCCGTCTCGAGCAACGCCAGGAACGCTGCCTCGTCGATGATCGGTACGCCGACATCCTCAGCCTTGGTGACCTTGGAGGCGCCCGGCTCGGTGCCGGCGACCAGTGCGAGAGTCTTTTTGGAGACGCTTCCAGGGGACTTTCCGCCTCGACGGACAATGGCCTCCTTGGCGCCATCTCTGGTGAACCCAGCCAATGTGCCACTGACCACGATGGTCTTGCCGGCGAGTGTTTGCGGCAGCGATTCAGTTTGTTCTTCGGCCAGCATTTGCACACCGGCGTCGGCCAGCCGCTCAATCAGATCGCGGGCGTCGGACCGCGTGAACCACTCAACGACAGCCTCGGCGATCACTCGGCCGAACCCGTCGACAGCAGCCAGGTCGTCGACGGAGGCCTCCATGATGCGCTCAATCGAGCCGAACTCAGATGCCAGGGTCTGGGCGTTGACCTGACCAATCTCGGGAATGCGAAGACCGAACAGCAGGTTGCCGAGCGGCCTGGATCTCGACTCTTCGATCGCGTCACGGAGGTTGTCGACCGACTTCTGACCGAATCGCTCGAACTCGAGCAGCCGATCGAAATCGAGGCTGTAGAGATCGGCTACATCCGAGACCAGACCCTCGGTGACGAACAAGTCGACGTTCTTTTCGCCCAGCCACTCAATGTCCATGGCATGGCGGCTGGCATAGTGCTCGATCCGACCGCGGATCTGGCGCGGGCAATGGAAATTGACGCAGAACGTGGCTGCGACTCCCTCGGCTCTCACCAACGGCTCGCCACAAACCGGGCACGTCGTTGGGAAATTCCAAGGTCGAGACCCCTTGATTCGTGCCGACAGAACCGGTCCGACGACTTCGGGAATCACGTCGCCGGCTCGTCTCACGATCACGGTGTCGCCGGGCCGAACGTCCTTGGCGGCAACCTGATCCTGGTTGTGAAGGGTGGCCGTGCTGACATCGACGCCTCCCACCCTCACCGTCTGAAGGCGAGCGAAAGGAGTGGCCTGGCCGGACGGCCCGATCGACACTTCAATGTCGATCAACTTGGTGGACACTTCTTCGGGCGGAAGCTTGTAGGCAATGGCCCATCGGGGGGCCTTGGCGTCGGCACCCAATTCGGCCTGGATGCCGAGATCGTCGACCTTGACCACCACACCATCGAATTCGTAGTCGAAGTCGTGACGCCCCGCATCGAACGCTGCTATCAACTCCACCACCTGGTCGATGGAGTCGACCGACCGACTGTGTTCGTTGATCGGAAGGCCCAACGAGCCAAGCCACTCGAGAGTCTCGGTGTGGGATTTCAGATTCGGCCCGCCATCCACTACGCCGAGCTGGTAACAGAAGAACGAAAGATTGCGATCCGCCGTGATCGAGGGATCCTTCTGGCGAAGTGATCCGGCCGCGGTGTTGCGTGGATTGACGTAGAGCTTGGGTTCCCTCCCGTCGGCGCGGGCCAGATCCAACTGACGGGCGTTGAGCGCCTCGAACGACGAGAGCCTCATGTAGACCTCGCCGCGAACCTCCAGGATGCGAGGCGCCCCAGACGGCAACCGGTGGGGGATGTCGGCGATGGTCATGACATTGCGCGTGACGTCTTCCCCCACCCGACCATTTCCTCTGGTGGCCCCCTGTACGAGAACGCCATCTTCGTAGCGCAGTGAGATGGCGAGACCGTCGAATTTCAATTCAGTGGCGTAGGAAGGAACCGCTCGACCCTCCAAGCGGCGAGATACGCGTTCGCTCCACGAGCGCAATTCATCGCTGCTGAATGCGTTGTGGAGGGACATCATCGCCATCTCGTGCACAATCGGGGCGAAGGCTTCGTTGCGCGGGCCACCAATCGACTGGCTTGGTGAGTCTGGTGTGATCAGCTGCGGGTTGGCCTTTTCGATATCGATCAGCTCTCGGAGCATGGCGTCGTAGTCGGCGTCGGGAATCTCCGGTTGATCGAGTTCGTAGTAGCGCTCGGCGTGATATGCGATCGCCAGTTTCAACTCTGTGAGCCGACTCTCGGCTTGGCTCTCGGCACCGCTGGGGGTGGGACTGGAGCTTGGTGATCTCGTGGCCATGTGGGCCCAATCCTACTCAACCGGTGGGACATGGTGATTCCGTGAGAGACGGCCCGAACCGGCGCTACCGTGATTCGCCGTGACATCGAGCAGCTCCAAGATGGGACCGCAGCGACGCCGGCAACGATTGATCGGCCTGCTCCCCGCATTCGGGCCGGCGATGGTTTGGATCATCCAGCCCTTCACCGTTGGTGCACTGATCGGAGACGCCCTCAATTCCACCGGGAGCGATTTTCGGACGGCCGCTTCCTGGATGGCATGGCTGTCGTGGGCGGCCATCTTGGTGATTCTCGCGGTCCCTCAGCCGCTCACTCTCACACTTGGACGCATCGGCGCTGCCGCGATACTGCCGACCGCTCTTTGGGCCGCGGCCAACACCGACTCCGACGCTCTTGTCATCGTGGGTGTTTCGTCGGCAATCGTCGCTGCTCTCGCCCCACTGTTTCCGGCGGTCGGTGAGCGATTCATCGATGCGGCCAGCTACGGAGACGAACAGCGCTATCCGCTCAGGCCACCGGGCCAGGTTCTCCTGTTTCTCGTGGTGCCGACGTGGGCCGTCAGTGTTGCCGCCATCTCGGCCGGGCCGCTGTTGCTTGCCGCCCACAGGTGGGGCTTCGGCGCCGCAGCGATCTTGATCGGCCTGCCGATATCTCTGGTCGGTTATCGGGCCATGAGCCGGCTCACAAGTCGGTTCCTGGTGTTCGTTCCCCACGGAATCGTGATCCACGATCTGGTCAACCTGGCCGAGCCGGTCTTGGTGAAGGTGCACGAGATCTCGACCTTCGGGCCGGCCCGAGTCGATGCATCCACCACCGATCTCACTTCCCAGGCCTTGGGGTTGGCACTTGAGTTGAGGTTCGTAGAACCGATCGGATTGCCCATCGTGATCGGACGTGATGAAGCGGAGGAGACAACGGTCGACTCGCTGATGGTGTCGCCCAGCCGTCCAGCGGCGGTATTGCAAACTGCGGCCCGTCGAGGATTCAACATCGGCTGATCAAGTGCCGGGCAACCCTCACGTTCAATGGGACACTTACCGCTGAAGCCAAGACCGCCACCCGACTTCAGCGGCATTGAGGGACCACCGCTCGATGATGCACTTTCGCACGAAATTTGATGCACGCGGTTGTGCTGTTTGGTGCATCGCGTGCAACACTTGCTTTATGCGTTCGACCAGCCCAAATGCGCAGCTCAAGTCTGTAATCTCCGAAGGTCTGTCGCGTCTCGACGCAGCCCACGGAGGCCGGTATCTGTCCACGGTCGCACGGCGACTCGGGGTTGAACGGTCGACCGTCAGTCGTTGGCGAAAATCAATCGTCGCAGCGTCTCCCGAACATTGCGAGAACCTTGCCAGGAACTGGCCCGACCACTTCGATCGTGAAGAGTTGATGGACCTTCACTATCGCTCGATTCAGCAAGTTGCCGGCGCCCTTCAACCCATGGCGGGGCTTGAAATACTCGCGGACGCCGGCTCCTTGTTCGACGCGGCCACCGCCGAGATGATGATCGAACCCGAATCATTGAGTGATCGCGACATCAAGCATTGCGCGCTGCACATGGATCATCACGGCCGCGATCCACTTCTGCACGACCCCACGTTCAGCGTTGAGATCGCCGAAAAGATGGTGGCATTCAGATCCATGTTGGTGAAGCGAGCTGCCGAAGGTTGGACGGTTCGACTGGTGGTGAGCGCCGGCAACATCGACCGACTGGAGTCGATGACGCAGATGGTCGAATCGATCGACGGCCCCAACGTGGAGATCTTCGCCTACCCCTACAGCCTTCCTCTGGTAATCGCCCCTCTGGTGATAGCCAATCGCAGCGTTTTGATGGTCCATGATCATCGCCGTTGGGAGCGCCCCGGAGCAGCGATGTTGATCCGATCCAGATCGGCGGCGGAGTGGGCGAGCAACTACTTCTTCGAACTCATCGCCGACGCCCCGTTCAGGCTTCGCAATCCTTCCGGAATCGACCATTCCAACATGGATCGTCTCGCACAGACACTCGCCCGAGGGTCGGCGTCGGAGGCAATATCTTCCTAACGCCCGGCGATTCCCCCACCCACCACCACATCATCCACAAACGCCACGATGCTCTGACCAGGGGCGATCAGTCGATGCGCGGCCTGCCAGTGGACCTTCATGTTGGTTGTGTCGACACGCGCCGGCTCAACGACGCCGTGGGCCGAACACTGAACTTCGACCAAGCCGCCGACCGATTCGCCGACCCATCTCCACGTCTCGAGCACCGACTCCGAGCACTGCAACGATGAACGCGGACCGACGGTGACAACGGCAGTTTCGGGGTCGA